>NZ_LZJE01000036.1:0-76272 GCF_001666865.1 Mycobacterium sp. E136 | reverse complement strand
CGACACCGCCGCGCTCCTGGCCCGGTTCACCGGTGTCCGGACGTGCACCAAGAAGCTGGGGCGCACCGCGGTGCACGGTCCGGCCTGCCCCGAACGCGAGCTGTCACCGTGCCCGGCGCCACGCGATGCGAGCACCGCCGAGTACGCCGGGACGATCGCCCAGGCCGCCGACCTGATGGCCGGCCGCGACAGCAGCGCCATGGCCGCCGTGCTGGCGCATATCGCGGATCTCGCCGACCGCGGCCGCTACGAGACGGCGGCGCGGGTCCGCGATCACGCCGCCGCCGCGATCGACGGGCTGTGGCGCGGGCAGCGGCTGCGGGCGCTGGCCGCCGTCACCGAACTCGTGGCGGCGCGTCCCGACGGCAGCGGCGGTTGGCACCTCGCGGTGGTCCGCAACGGGCAGCTGGCCGCCGCGGGCAACGCCCCGCGCGGTGTCCCACCCATGCCGGTCGTCGACGCGATTTGCGCTGGCGCACAAGCCGTTCTGCCGTCGCCGGCGCCGTTGGGCGGCGCACTGGTCGAGGAGACCGCGTTGATCGCGCGGTGGCTGCATCAGCCCGGTGTGCGCATCGTGCGCGCCGACGACGGCTACTGCACGCCCGCGCACGCGGCGGGCCGGTGGGCGGCGTGGGCCGCGTCGGCGCGCTCGGCCCGTGTCGCTGCCGAGCAGATCGCCGGCTCAAGCCTGTTGACTGAACCGCACCCAACGCGCGAGGAGGTGTTCGGCCGCCCCGGAGTCGATGGCCTCGGCCGCCTTGGCCAGCCCGCTCTCCCAGGCGGGCAGCCATTTGGCGTCGCTGGCTAGCCCCGCGTGCGCCACCAAAGCGCCTGCGGCGTTGAGGATCACCGCGTCACGCACCGCGCCCGGCGCACCGCCGAACACCGCGCGCACCGACGCCGCGTTGGCCTCGGCGTCGCCACCGACGAGTTCGGAGATCTCCGCGCGGGCGAACCCGAATGCGGCCGGGTCGAACTTCAGCCGCTCGACCGTGCCCGCCTGCACCCGCCAGATCGTGCTGGTCGTGGTGGTGGTGAGTTCGTCGAGACCGTCGTCGCCGTGCACCACCAACACACTCGACCCCCGGCTCGCGAAGACGCCGGCCATCACCTCGGCCAGCTCACCCCATGCGCACCCGACCAGCCCGGCCCGCGGCGAGGCCGGATTCGTCAACGGGCCGAGCAGGTTGAAGACCGTCGGCACCCCGAGTTCGCGGCGTACCACACCCGCGTGCCGGTACGACGGGTGGAAGTGCGGCGCGAACGCGAACCCGATCCCGACCTCGGCGACGCTGCGCGCGACCTCGTCGGGTCCGAGGTCGATGCGCACCCCCAGCGCCTCGAGCGTGTCGGCTCCGCCCGAGAGCGACGACGCGGCGCGGTTCCCGTGCTTGATCACCGGCACGCCGGCGGCCGCGACGACGATCGCCGCCATCGTCGAGAGGTTCTGGGTGTTGGCGCCGTCCCCGCCGGTGCCCACCACGTCGACGGTCGCGGTGCCGATCACGTCCGTGGGAACCCGCCGCGCGTGTTTGAGCATCGTGTCGGCCAGTTCGGTCACCTCGGCCGAGGTCGGGCGCTTCATCCGCATCGCCACCCCGAAACCGGCGATCTGAGCGGGCGTGGCCGCGCCGGTCATGATCTGATCCATCGCCCACGCCGCCTGTCCGGTCTCGAGCGACTGGCCGGTGGTGAGCCGGCCGAGGATCCGGGGCCAGGTGAAGGGATCGGGTTTGTCCGTATGAGCCACCTCGCGATTATGACGAAACGCCGACCCGGGTGGAGATCGACAACTACAAAGCGTCATACTTGCTCCTGTGACGAGCGCTGTAGGGACCTCGGGAACCGCAATCACGTCGCGAGTACATTCGCTGAACCGGCCGAACATGGTCAGTGTCGGCACCATCGTCTGGCTGTCCAGCGAGCTGATGTTCTTTGCTGGCCTGTTCGCGATGTACTTCACCGCGCGTTCGCAATCGGGCGGCGAATGGCCGCCACCACCGACGGAGCTGAACCTCGCCCAGGCCGTGCCGGTCACCCTGGTGCTGATCGCGTCGTCGTTCACCTGCCAGATGGGTGTGTTCGCCGCCGAACGCGGCGACGTGTTCGGGCTTCGCCGCTGGTACGTCCTGACCTTCGCGATGGGCCTGTTCTTCGTCCTCGGCCAGGGCTACGAGTACATGCACCTGGTCCAGCACGGCACCACCCTCTCCAGCAGCGCCTACGGCTCGGTGTTCTACCTGGCCACCGGCTTCCACGGCCTGCACGTGATCGGCGGTCTCGTCGCGTTCCTCATCCTGCTGGCCCGAACCCGGATGAGTAAGTTCACTCCGGCTCAGGCCACCGCGGCGATCGTGGTGTCGTACTACTGGCACTTCGTCGACATCGTGTGGATCGCCTTGTTCGCCACCATTTACTTCGTCCGTTGACCGGCTCCGATACCGGTCCGATGAGAAGGGGTTCGATGACCGACAAGTCGCGCCGTCGGCTACGCAGGCGCCTGTCAGGTGCTGTGCTGCTGCTGCTCGGACTGGGCGTCGCGGGCGGTCTGGCCGCCACCCTCACGCCCTCGCCGCAGGTTGCGGTCGCCGACGAATCGCAGTCGGCGCTGTTGCGCACCGGTAAGCAGTTGTTCGACACCTCGTGCGTGACCTGCCACGGTGTCAACCTGCAGGGCGTGCCGGACCGCGGGCCCAGCCTCATCGGCGTCGGCGAGGCGGCGGTGTACTTCCAGGTCTCCACCGGCCGCATGCCCGCGATGCGCGGCGAGGCCCAGGCTCCACGGAAGGCGCCGGTGTTCGATGAGGCCCAGACCGACGCGCTCGGGGCCTATGTTCAGGCCAACGGCGGCGGCCCCGTCGTCCCGCGTGACGCAAATGGCGGGGTCGCGCAGGAGTCCCTGCTCGGCGACAACGTCGCCCGCGGCGGCGACCTGTTCCGGTTGAACTGCGCATCGTGCCACAACTTCACCGGTAAGGGCGGCGCCTTGTCGTCGGGTAAGTACGCGCCCGACCTCGGAGAAGCCAACCCCGCGCAGATCTACACCGCGATGCTCACCGGTCCGCAGAACATGCCCAAGTTCTCGGACCGACAGCTGACACCGGAAGAGAAGCGCGACATCGTCGCCTACGTCCGCGAATCGGCGGAGACCCCCAGCTACGGCGGCTACGGCCTCGGCGGGTTCGGCCCGGCGCCCGAGGGCATGGCGGCCTGGATCATCGGCATGGTGGCCGTCATCGCCGCGGCCCTGTGGATCGGAGCGCGAGCATGAGCGAGCCGGGCAACGGCACCGAGAACACCCCGAAGGGCACCGACGCACCCGGCCAGGCCGGTGTGCCGGGACAGCCCACGGACGCCGAGCTGGCGTCGATGTCACGTGAGGAGCTCGTCGAGCTCGGCGGCAAGCTGGACGGCGTCGAGATTGTCTACAAGGAGGACCGCTGGCCGGTCGCCGGCACCAAGGCCGAGAAGCGCGCCGGGCGCGTGGTCTCGTATTGGCTTCTGCTGGGCGGCTTTTCGGGCTTGGCCCTGCTGCTGGTATTCCTCTTCTGGCCGTGGGAGTACAAGCCCTACGGGTCCGAGGGTGAGTTCCTGTTCAGCCTCACCACGCCGCTGTACGGGTTGACCTTCGGGTTGTCGATCCTCTCGATCGGCATCGGCGCGGTGCTGTACCAGAAGAAGTTCATCCCCGAGGAGATCTCGATCCAGGAACGCCACGACGGCGCCTCCCCCGAGATCCACCGCAAGACAGTTGTGGCGAACCTGACCGACGCCGTGGAGGGCTCGACGATCAAGCGCCGCAAGCTCGTCGGGCTCTCGCTGGGAATCGGCCTTGGCGCCTTCGGCCTCGGCACTCTGGTGGCGTTCGCGGGCGGCCTGATCAAGAACCCGTGGAAGCCGGTCGTGCAGACCGCCGACGGCAAGAAGGCCGTGCTGTGGACGTCGGGGTGGACCCCGCGGTACAAGGGCGAGACGATCTACCTCGCCCGCGCCACCGGCACACCCGGCGAGTCCCCGTTCGTCAAGATGCGGCCCGAGGACATCGACGCCGGCGGCATGGAGACCGTCTTCCCGTGGCGCGAGGCCGACGGCGACGGCACCACGACCGAGTCGCACCATCGCCTCTCCGAGATCGCCATGGGCGTGCGCAATCCCGTCATGTTGATCCGGATCAAGTCGCAGGACCTGCCCCGGGTGGTCAAGCGCAAGGGTCAGGAGAGCTTCAACTTCGGCGACCTGTTCGCGTTCACCAAGGTCTGCTCGCACTTGGGTTGCCCCTCTTCGCTTTACGAGCAGCAGTCCTATCGCATCCTCTGCCCGTGCCACCAGTCGCAGTTCGACGCGTTGCACTTCGCTAAACCCATATTCGGCCCGGCTGCGCGCGCGTTGGCGCAGCTGCCCATCACCATCGACCAGGACGGGTATCTCGTCGCCAACGGCGACTTCATCGAACCCGTCGGGCCGGCCTTCTGGGAACGGAAAACAGCATGAGTCCGAAATTGCCGAAACCGCCGAACGTCGCCGAAATCGCTGCCCACCAAGGGAATGCGATCGACTCGCGCTACCACCCGTCCGCGGCGGTACGACGCCAGCTGAACAAGGTGTTCCCGACCCACTGGTCCTTCCTGCTGGGCGAGATCGCGTTGTACAGCTTCATCGTCCTGCTGATCACGGGCGTGTACCTGACGCTGTTCTTCGACCCGTCGATGGCGGAGGTCACCTACAACGGCGTGTACCAACCGCTGCGCGGTGTGGAGATGTCGAAGGCCTACGCGTCGACGCTCGACATCAGCTTCGAGGTTCGCGGCGGGCTGTTCGTCCGTCAGATCCACCACTGGGCCGCGTTGTTGTTCGCGGCGGCGATCATGGTCCACCTGGCCCGCATCTTCTTCACCGGCGCCTTCCGGCGCCCGCGCGAGGCGAACTGGGTGATCGGGGCCCTGCTGCTGATCCTGGCGATGTTCGAGGGCTACTTCGGCTACTCGCTGCCCGACGACCTGCTCTCGGGCATCGGACTGCGGGCCGCGCTGTCGTCGATTTCACTCGGCATGCCGGTGATCGGCACCTGGTTGCACTGGGCGTTGTTCGGCGGCGACTTCCCGTGCGGCGGAGTCGGATACATGTGCAGCGAGGACGGATACTGGATCCCCAGGATGTACGCGCTGCACATCCTGCTGATCCCCGGAATCATGTTGGCGCTCATCGGGCTTCACCTGGCCCTTGTGTGGTTCCAGAAGCACACCCAGTTCCCCGGCCCGGGCCGCACCGAGACCAACGTCGTCGGCGTGCGCGTCATGCCGGTGTTCGCGGTCAAGTCGGGCGCGTTCTTCGCGATGACGGTCGGCATCCTCGGCCTGATGGGTGGTCTGCTGACGATCAACCCGGTCTGGAATCTCGGGCCCTACAAGCCATCCCAGGTGTCGGCGGGTAGCCAGCCGGACTTCTACATGATGTGGACCGAGGGTGTGGCGCGTATCTTCCCGCCGTGGGAGCTCTACTTGGGCAACTACACCGTCCCGGCCTCGACATGGGTGGCGCTGTTCATGGGCCTGGTGTTCATGCTGCTGATCGCCTATCCCTACATCGAGAAGAAGCTCACCGGCGACGACGCGCACCACAACCTGCTGCAGCGTCCGCGTGACGCTCCGGTGCGAACCGCGTTGGGCGCGGCCGCGATCTCGCTGTACATGCTGTTCACGCTGTGCGCGATGAACGACATCATCGCGCTCAAGTTCCACATCTCGCTGAACGCGACGACGTGGATCGGCCGCATCGGCATGGTGGTGCTGCCCGCGATCGTTTACTACATCGCCTACCGGTGGGCCGTCGGCCTGCAGCGCAGCGACCGTGAGGTGCTCGAACACGGCATCGAGACCGGCATCATCAAGCGGTTGCCGCACGGTGCCTACATCGAGCTGCATCAGCCGCTGGGACCGGTGGACGAGCACGGTCACCCGATTCCGTTGGAGTACCAGGGCGCTGCCCTGCCGAAGCGGATGAACAAGCTGGGCTCCGCGGGAGCGCCGGGTACCGGTGGCTTCCTGTCGGCCGATCCGATCGAGGAGCACGAGGCGCTCACCGCCGCTCTGCACGCCGGCGAGCGCAGGGCGCTCACCGCGCTGGCCGAGCACCAGGCGCGCACCGGCTCGTCGAACGGGCACGGCTCACGCGATGGGGATTCGTCCAACGGCCATCACTGACAGGCCGTTGGCACAAACGAAAAAGGACTACGCGCCCTGCTGATCAGCAGGGCGCGTAGTTCTTTGAGGTAGAACCACGGCACGACCGGCATGGCGAGCGTGACCAGAGCGGTCAGCACGTAGAAGACCCACGCGGCGACGTCGCTGTCGATCGCCATCAGGTAAGTGGCGATACCGATGGTGACCATGGCGATGCCGATCGCGCACGCGATGACCGTCGCGCACCGCAGCCACAGCAGGTCGACCGCCGCCGAGCCCGGTTCCGGCGCCTCGAGCGTGCGCTGCTGGCGCGGCGCGGCGTACGGCAGCTTCTCGGTGGCAGGCGTCGGATCGACCCCCGGCGCGCGACCCGCGGCCGCCGGGGCGGGTCCCGTGCCCTGCGGCTGCGGCTCCTCCAGCGCTTCGCGCCGGGCCCGCAACAACAGCGGGACCGCGCCGATGATCACCACCGCGGAGATCCCGATGATGGTGTAGAGCAGCCACGGCGTCCCGGCGTCCCCGGAGGACTCGGCGTGCCCCCTGCCCAGGTCCACCAGCGCCACCGTCGCGGCGACTCCGGTGCCGAGCGCGACCAGCCAGATCGCCGCGCACGAGCCGAGCAGAATGCGGTCGGTGCGGTCGAGTTCGCTGGGATCCAGTGCGGGGGTCAATCGCGAGCGCCCCGACGCGTCGGTTTCGTAAGTCATCAGCAGCTGGTCTGTGCGGCGTTGTTGGTGTTCGAGGACAGCACGGTGCCGTCACTCGTGGTGATCGAGCAGTTGAGCCGGCTCACCAGGAACAGGCTCGACGCCTGCACCGACCCGACCTCGGACTGCGAGATCGGCGTGACGGTCAGCGACCACGGGATGTACACGTTGCGCTGCGTCCGGCTGCGTCCCGACGCGTCGATGTAGGTCACGGTGATGATGTCTCCCGGTGCTTTTGTTCCGGTCACCGAATAGGTGACCTGTCGGGGGCCCGAGCGTGTCGTGGTGGGCGGCGGCGCCGGTGGTGCAGTGGTCTCCGGCGCCGGCGGTGGCGGCGGCTCGGCGGGTGCGGGCGCCGGAGGCGGTGGCGGCGGCTCCTCGGTCACCGTGACCGTTTCCGGCGGCGGAGGCGGCGGCTCCTCGCTCGTCGGCGGCGGAGGCGGGGGTGGTGGCGTCGTCGTGGTGATCTCGTCCTGCACAGGGGGCGCCACCGTCGTAGTCGAGGCCTCCGGGGTGGCGAGGTTGTCGGTGTCGGTGCGGGTCACCAGCACCGAGACGGACGCCACCAGGGCGATCGCCGCGATGATCGCCGCCACGCCGACGACCCACGGCCACCGGGGCGGCGCGGGCTGGTCGACGGCGTCGGCCGGTTCGTAGTGGTCGTAGTCGTACAGCGACGAGTCGGCCGGCACATAGGGGCCCGCGGTGAAATGCTCCGACTCCGGCGCCGAGTACGCCCGCGAGTGCAAGTCGGTTTCGCTGGTGTCCGGCGCGGGTTGATCGCCGGCGATGGGATCCGGTTCGGAACCTCGCTCCTGGCCCGTCAAGTCCGAACCTTCGTCATCCGGGGGATTCGGCCCGCTCATCTACGCCTATCCTTCTCGACTACTCCACCGGCGCCTGCAGCGCATCGCCGACTCGGCCGGCGCGGTCCATTGCCCGCGCGGCCAGCGCGGCCGACCGTGCCTCGGCAACACTACCCAACGGCGTCACCGCGGGTGATCACCCGGCACGGTTGCCGCGCGAGTGGTGGCTCGATTGTGACCTTGCGCTGCGGCGCCGACCGGCAAGGTGGACGATCCGACCGGTCAGTGCTTCTCGGGGCCGGTGTAGTACTCGAATGTCAGGGCCGCGACCGTCGTGATCACGAAGCAGGCACCGGCCACGATGAGCCACGGGAGCCAGATCGCCACGCCGACGGCAGTGATCGACACCGACAGCGCGATGAAGATCGGCCACCAGCTGTGCGGGCTGAAGAAGCCCAGCTCGCCGGCGCCGTCGCTGATCTCGGCGTCCTCATAGTCCTCGGGGCGGGTGTCGAGGCGCCGCGCCACGAACCGGAAGAACGTGCCGGTGATCAGGGTCAGGCCGGCGGTGAGCACCAGCGCGGTCGTGCCTGCCCACTCGATGCCGCCGTACTGGAACATCGCCGTCAGCACCGCGTAGACCACCGCGGCGAGGATGAAGAACGCGGTCAGGAACTCGAACAACCGGGCTTCGATATGCATGTGGTGTCCCTACTTGCTGGCCTGCGTGAGCTGGGGTGCCTGCTCGCCGCGGCGGGTGTCGAACGGCTTCGTGGTGACCGCGGTCGGCGGCTGGTTGATCGCCTGCAGCGCTTCGGCGTTCGTCTTACCGTCGATGCGCTGCTGCAGGTACGCCTTGAAGTCGTTGGGCTCCACCACACGCAGCTCGAAGTTCATCATCGCGTGGTAGGTGCCGCACATCTCGGTGCAGCGCCCGACGAACGCGCCGGTCTGGTTGATCTCGCTGATCTGGAACGTGTTGTCGGAGTTGTTGGCCTCCGGGTTCGGCATCACGTCGCGCTTGAACAGGAACTCCGGCACCCAGAATCCGTGGATGACGTCCGCCGAGGCGATCTGGAACTGGATGCGCTTGCCGGACGGCACCACGAGCACCGGGATCTCCGAGGACGTGCCGAGCGTCTCGACCTTGTCGAACGCCAGGTACGAACGGTCCTGCGGGTGCTTGCCGGCGATCACGCCGAATTCGCTGCCGTGTGAACCCTCTTCACCGCCGTGCTCGCCCTGCAGCCCCTCCGGGCCGGACGCCACCGCGGCGGCACGCTCCGGGTCGGCCCCGTCGTAGGTGAAGGTGCCGTCGGAGAAGTCGACCTTGTTGTAGCCGAACTTCCAGTTCCACTGGAAGGCGGTGACGTCGACGACGACCTCCGGGTTCGGCTCCTCGTGCAGCAGCTTCTCCTGCACCACCACGGTGAAGTAGAAGAGCACCGAGATGATCAGGAACGGGACGACCGTCAGCACCAGCTCCAGCGGCATGTTGTAGCCGAACTGGCGCGGCAACTCGGTGTCGGTCTTCTTGGCCCGGTGGAACGCCGAGGTCCAGAAGATCAGGCCCCACACGATCGCGCCAACGACGAGCGAGGCGATCACCGAACCGATCCACAGTTCGCGGTTGACGTGCGCTTCGGGCGTGATGCCCTTGGGCCATCCCAGGCCCAGCACCTCCGACCAGCTGCAGCCGCTGAGCAGCAACGCTGTAGCACCCAGGACGACTGCCAGCGACGCGGTTCGCGCCGCCGCCTTCAGCCCGCGAGGTGTCACGTTGGAGCCTCCTAGAAGTCAGTGACGCGCGACCGCGGTGCGGTCGTTTTCTGGAGCGAATACTACGCAGCGTAGACCACGCCCGGGTGGCGGTCTCAACACACCTCACCTTCTCGTATCTATCTCGCTATCTCGTGTGCGCGGGCCGTTAGGCATACTGGCGCCGTGTGCGGACTGCTGGCCCTGTTGCGTGACCCGTCCGCTGACGTCTCCCCCGCGCTGATCGACGCGGTGTCGGGCGCGTCGCACCTGATGCGCCACCGCGGCCCCGACGAGCCCGGGACCTGGTCGGATGACCGCGTCGTGCTCGGGTTCAACCGGCTGTCGATCATCGACATCGCGCACAGCCACCAGCCGCTGCGGTGGGGACCGCCGGAGACGCCCGACCGCTACGTGCTGGTCTTCAACGGCGAGATCTACAACTACCTCGAGTTGCGCGAGGAACTGACCGCCCGCCACGGCGTGGTGTTCAACACAGACGGCGACGGCGAGACGATCATCGCCGCGTACCACCACTGGGGCACCGACGCGTTGACCCGGCTGCGCGGCATGTTCGCGTTCGCGCTGTGGGACACCGTGAGCGGCGAGCTGTTCTGCGCTCGCGACCCGTTCGGCATCAAACCGCTGTACCTGGCCAGCGGTCCCGGCGGCACGGCGGTGGGCAGCGAGAAGAAGTGCCTCCTCGACCTCGCCGACGAGCTCGGCCTGGACCTCGGCATCGACCAGCGCGCCGTACAGCACTACACGGTGCTGCAGTACGTGCCCGAACCGGAGACCCTGCAGGTCGGCATCCGCCGGCTGGAGTCGGGAAGCTACGCCCGCATCCGTGCGGGGGCGCACCCCGAGGTGACGCGCTACTTCCATCCGCGGTTCTCCGCGGTGCCGTTCGTGGCGGGCAAGGAGTCCGAACGCTACGACGAGATCACCGCGGTGCTCGAGGATTCGGTCGCCAAGCACATGCGCGCCGACGTGACCGTTGGCGCGTTTCTGTCCGGCGGCATCGACTCGACGGCCATCGCAGCGCTGGCCATGCGCCACAACCCGCGGCTGATCACGTTCACCACGGGCTTCGAGCGCGAGGGCTTCTCCGAGGTCGACGTCGCGGTGGCCTCGGCCGAGGCGATCGGCGCCCGGCACGTGGCCAAGGTCGTCAGCCAGGGCGAGTTCGTCGCGGCGCTGCCCGAGATCGTCTGGTATCTCGACGAACCGGTCGCCGATCCTGCGCTGGTGCCCTTGTTCTTCATCGCCCGTGAAGCGCGCAAACACGTCAAGGTGGTGCTCTCGGGCGAGGGCGCCGACGAACTGTTCGGCGGCTACACCATCTACCGGGAACCGTTGTCGCTCAAGCCGTTCGAATACCTGCCGCGCCCGCTGCGCCGGTCACTCGGGCGGGCGTCGCGGCCGCTGCCGGAGGGGATGCGGGGCAAGAGCCTGCTGCACCGCGGTTCGCTCACGCTCGAGGAGCGCTACTACGGCAACGCGCGCAGCTTCTCCGACGAGCAACTGCGCGCGGTGCTGCCCGGTTTCCGCCAGGAGTGGACGCACACCGACGTGACGGCGCCGGTGTACGCCGCGTCGCAGGGCTGGGACCCGGTCGCGCGCATGCAGCACATCGACCTGTTCACCTGGCTGCGCGGCGACATCCTGGTCAAGGCCGACAAGATGACGATGGCCAACTCACTGGAACTGCGGGTGCCGTTCCTGGACCCCGAGGTTTTCGCCGTCGCCTCACGACTGCCGTATGACCAGAAGATCACCAGGGCGACAACGAAATTCGCGCTGCGACGGGCGTTGGAGCCGATCGTTCCCGAGCACGTGCTGAACCGGCCGAAGCTGGGCTTCCCGGTGCCGATCCGGCACTGGCTGCGGGCCGGGGAGCTGCTGGACTGGGCGCACTCGATGGTGAGCTCGTCGCAGGCGGGCGATCTGGTCGACCTCGCCGCGGTGCGCACCATGCTCGAGGAACACCGCAGCGGCACAAGCGATCACAGCCGCCGGCTGTGGACCGTGCTGATCTTCATGCTGTGGCACGCGATCTTCGTCGAGCGCAGCATCACCCCGCAGATCGGCGAGCCGACCTACCCGGTGCAGCTCTGATCCTCGAGCGCCGCCCTTATTTGAGAGCGGAGGCGATCTCCGCCGCCGCTTCGTCGCCGTAGGCGTCGCCCAGTCGCGCAATCGCCTCCTCGCGGTTCCAGCTCCACTCCTGCGGGCCGGGCGCCTCGAACACGAGCACGGCCACCAGCGAGGCGAGCTGCGCAGAGCGCTCCAGGCTCAGCCCGGCGCTGCGCCCGGTCAGGAAGCCGGCCCGGAACGCGTCCCCGATGCCGGTCGGGTCGGCCTGGCGCTTCTCGGGAACCACGCCGACGTGGATGAAGGTGCCGTCGGAGCTGACCAGATCCACACCCTTGGGGCCGAGCGTGGTGACGCGCAGCCCGATCTGGCTCATCACCTGGGCCTCGCTCCAGCCGGACTTCTGCAGCAGCAGATCCCATTCGTAGTCGTTGGTGAACAGGTAGGTGGCACCGTCGATCAGCTTGCGGATCTCCTCCCCCGACAGCCGCGCCAGCTGCTGGGAGGGATCTGCGGCGAAGGCCAGCCCGAGCTTGCGGCACTCCTCGGTGTGCAGGAACATCGCCTCGGGGTCGTTGGCGCCGACGATCACCAGTTCCGGCGTGCCGATCCGCTTCGTCAGGTCCGCCAGCGAGATGTTGCGCGCCTCCGACATCGCACCCGGATAGAACGACGCGATCTGCGCCATGGCCTCGTCGGTGGTGCAGACGAATCGCGCGGTGTAGGCGCTGTCGGAGACCAGCACGCTCTCGGTGTCGACGCCGACGGCCTCCAGCCAGCTGCGATAGTCGTCGAAATCGCGGCCGACGGCGCCCACGAGCGCAACGTCGCCGCCGAGCACGCCGATCGCGAACGCCATGTTGCCCGCGACGCCGCCGCGGTGCACGACGAGATCGTCGACCAGGAAACTGAGCGAGACTTTCTGCAGGTGATCGGGCAGCAGCTGTTCGGAGAATTTCCCGGGGAACCGCATCAGATGGTCAGTTGCAATCGATCCGGTCACCGCAATTGTCACGAACTACACCCTTCATTTGTTAAGTCGCCTAGGTAATTCTAGTGCGCTAACCTGCGTACAAAAAGACATGTCCGCCTTCCAAGCAGCACTGTAGACAGGCACGTTCCTACACACATCTCGGGGGAGCAAATCTATGACCGGTCCGTACCCGCCCGATTACGGCGCTGGACCGACCGGCCCGCAAATGTATCCGCAATCACTTCCTTATCCGGAAAATGTGCCGTCGGCGTACCCGGGAATGCTGCCGCCGCCGGTGCCGTACCGGAAAAAGAGGCGATGGCCGGTCGTTCTGGGTGCCCTGGTGGCACTCGCGTTGGTCGCGTCCATCGTCGCGGTCATCGCCAGGTCGGGCGGCGGCGACGATGCCCCGGGTTCGAGTGCGCTCAGCGACTCGTCAGCGAGGGCCGCCATCCAGGATTATCTGGACGCGCTGACCAACGGTGACGACGAGACCGTCGCCCGGCACACCCTGTGCGGGCTGTTCGATGCGGTGAAGGAGAAGCGCTCCGATCTGGCGCTGGCCCGCCTGTCCGGCGACGCCTTCCGCAAGCAGTACCGGCAGGCCGAGGTCACGTCGATCGACAAGATCGTGCAGCCCTCACCCCACCAGGCGCAGGTGTTGTTCACGATGAGGGTGACGCCGGCAGGATCGCGGCGCAACCAGAGCGACACTCGCGAACAGCAGGCCGTCGCTCAGCTGTTGGCGCACGACAACGAGATCTTGGTGTGTTCCTACCTGCCGCGCACGTCGGGGCAGTATTAAGCGGCTGCGATCGTCAGTTGAACGAGTCGCCGCAGGCGCACGAACCCGTGGCGTTGGGGTTGTCGATGGTGAAACCCTGCTTCTCGATGGTGTCGACGAAGTCAATGGTGGCGCCTTGCACATACGGCGCGCTCATCCGGTCCACCGTCAGGTTCACGCCGCCGAACTCCGCGGTCAGGTCGCCGTCGAGCGACCGGTCATCGAAGAACAGGTTGTAGCGCAATCCAGCGCACCCGCCCGGCTGCACGGCGATGCGCAGGGCGAGGTCGTCGCGGCCCTCCTGGTCCAGCAACGCCTTGGCCTTGGCGGCAGCAGCATCGGTCAAGATCACACCGTGGGTGGCGGTCGCCGTGCCCGGGGTTCCTGCCGACTCTTCCTGAACTGTCATTACGTCTCCTGTAGGCCTCATTGTCGTGGCGCGTACTGAATCAACGGTACCTCCTTTCGACGCTATTCCCGAGTTTGTCCCCAGGCCGCCGCCGCCCGTCGGCGCGGAAGTAACCTGGCAGGCGTGAAACTGCTGGGCCGCAAGAAAGACGACAAGCCGAACACCGACGCATCGGATGCCGATGTGGCGGAGAACACGGATTCGGAGGCGCAGTCCGACCGGCCCGGCGGCACCACCCCACCCAAGGGCAGGCCGACGCCCAAGCGCGACCAGGCCGCCCGCAAGCGCGGACCGGTGGCGCCGGCCCCGATGACGGCCGCCGAGGCGCGGCGCCGCCGCAAAGAGATGCGCAACAAGATGAGCCGCGAGGAGCGGCGCGAGGAGAAGGCGGCGCGCCGCGAGCAGATGAACGAACGGCGCGACCGGATGATGGCCGGCGAAGAGGCCTACCTGCTCCCCCGCGACAAGGGTCCGGTACGCCGCTACGTCCGCGACGTGGTCGACGCCCGCCGCAACGTGCTCGGGCTGTTCATGCCCTCGGCCCTCGGTCTGATCTTCGTGATGCTCGCGGTGCCCTCGGTCCAGGTCCAGCGGCTGATCTCACCCCTGATGCTCGTGCTGGTGCTGATCATGGTGATCGACGGCTTCATCCTCGGTCGACGGGTCAACAAGCTGGTCGACGAGAAGTTCCCGGACAACACCGAAGGCGGCTGGAAGCTCGGCTTCTACGCGGCCAGCCGCGCCTCGCAGCTGCGGCGCATGCGCGCACCGCGCCCGCAGGTGAACCGCGGCGAAAAGGTCACCTGAGCCCGGTGCGCACCCTGGTGCTCGGCGGCATCCGGTCGGGTAAGTCGCAGTGGGCCGAAACCGCACTCGCCGCCGAGGCGGCCGACGCGCAGCCGATGCGCTATCTCGCGACCGGACCCTCGCCCACCGGTGACCCCGAGTGGGCGGCCCGGGTGACGGCGCACCGAGAGCGTCGCCAGGATCGCTGGGAGACCGTCGAAACCACCGACGTGGCAACGCAATTGCGCATCCAGCCGATCGCGACCCTGGTCGACGACGTCGGCTCGTGGCTGACCGCGGCGATGGACCGATCGGATGCGTGGACGGGCGGCTCGATCGCGGCCGAGGTCGATGACCTGCTCGGCGCCGTCGACGGGTTTTCGGCTCCGCTGGCGCTGGTCAGCCCCGAGGTGGGGTTGAGCGTCGTGCCCGCGACGGACGCCGGCCGCCGCTTCGCCGACGAGCTGGGCACACTCAACCAGCGGCTCGCCGCGCTCTGCGACCGCGTGGTTCTCGTCGTCGCCGGCCAACCGCTGGCCGTCAAGGAGCCGGCGTGACGGACTTCCCGCCCGTCCAGCCGCCGGACGCGGAGGCGGCCGCCGCGGCGCGGGCGCGGCAGGACCGGCTCACGAAGCCGAAGGGATCGCTGGGCAGGCTGGAGGACCTCTCCGTGTGGATCGCCTCGTGTCAGGGCGCGTGCCCGCCGCGGCCGGTGCAGCGGCCCCGGGTCGTGGTGTTCGCCGGCGACCACGGCGTCGCCAAGGCCGGTGTATCGGCCTATCCGGCCGACGTCACCGCGCAGATGGTCGCCAACTTCGACGCCGGCGGCGCCGCGATCAACGTGCTGGCCGAGACCTCGGGCGCGACCGTGCGCGTCGTCGACATCGCCGTCGACACCGACGAACCACACTCGGCTGCGATCGGTGTGCACAAGGTGCGTCGCGGCAGCGGCAACATCGCCGTCGAGGATGCGTTGAGCCCCGAGGAGGTCGAGGCCGCGCTTCAGGCCGGCCGCCGCATCGTCGACGACGAGGTCGACTCCGGCGCCGATCTGTTGATCGCGGGCGATATGGGCATCGGGAACACCACTCCCGCAACGACTTTGATCGCAGCGCTCACCGACACAGAGCCGGTCGCGATCGTTGGGCGCGGGACGGGCGTCGACGACGCGGGCTGGGCGCGCAAGACCGCCGCAGTCCGCGATGCGCTGTACAGGTGCCGGGACAGCCGCACCGATCCCGTTGCGCTGCTGAGGATCTGCGGCGGGGCGGACATCGCGGCGATGACGGGATTCTGCGCCCAGGCGGCGGTGCGGCGGACGCCGGTGCTGCTCGACGGGCTGGTGGTGAGCGCGGCCGCGCTGCTGGCCGAACGTCTCGTGCCGGGCGCCCGCCACTGGTGGCAGGCCGGGCACCTGTCCACTGAACCCGCTCACGAGGTGGCACTGAACCGGCTGGGGCTGGAGCCGATCCTCGACATGCGCATGCGCCTCGGCGAAGGCACCGGCGCCGCGGTCGCGCTGTCGGTCGTGCGAGCCGCGGTCGCGGCGTTGACGTCGATGGCGACGTTCGACGAGGCGGGCGTCACGGCCGAGGATCGCTAGCTCGTGATCCGTTCGCTTGCAGGGGCTTTCGCGTTCGGCACCGTGGCGCCGGTGCGCAGCACGACCGCGGTCGGGCGCGGCGCGCTGACGGCGTTGCCGGTGGCGGGAGCGGTGATCGGCGCGCTGGCCGCGGCCATGGTGTGGGCGGCGTCGTGGGCGTTCGGGGCGGGCCCGCTGGCCGGGGTGCTCGCAGTGGCCGTCGTCGTGGGCGCGACCCGCGGCCTGCATATCGACGGGCTGGCCGACACCGCCGACGGTCTGGGGTGTTACGGCCCCCCGCAGCGCGCCCTCGAGGTGATGCGCGACGGCTCCGCGGGCCCGTTCGGGGTCGTCGCGGTGGTGTTGGTGTTGCTGGTGCAGGCCTTGACGTTCGGCGGGCTGTCTGCGGTCGGGCTGGTTGTCGCCGTCATGGCGGGCCGCGTCGCCGCGGTGCTGGCGTGCCGCCGGGGTGTGCCCCCAGCACAGGGAAGCGCGCTGGGTGCAGGGGTCGCGGGCACGCAGCCGGTGGCGGTGGCAGGCGCGTGGGTCGTCGCGGTCGCCGGGCTCGCGGTCCTCGCGGGCCCGCGGCTCTGGCAGGGGCCGCTGGCGCTCGCCGCGGGACTGGCGTGCGGCGCGCTGCTGGTGGCGCACTGTGTGCGACGCTTCGGCGGCATCACCGGCGACGTGCTCGGCGCCGCGATCGAAGTGACGACGACGGTCACGGCGCTGGGGCTCGCGATCCGCTGAGCCGCGCCGGTCTCCAAGAAGTCGCCAAGAATCCCCCAAGAACGGCGTCGGAGCCTTTCGGTACCCCCAAGGGACCCACCATCGAAAGGAAGCCCGACATGTTCGATCTGAGCCGCATCGCCATTGCCGCCGCCGTGGGCGCGCTGGGCATCTCAGCCGTCGTGACCGCAGCACGACGCGTGCGCTGTGATCGTCGGCGCCTCGATCGCGTCCTATTGCCCGAGCACGAGAGCCTGATCGGCTGACGGCGCGGTGCGGGTGGCCCGGCTCAGCCGAGTCGGGCCATCCAGCCGTGCGTATCGGCGAAGGTGCCGCGCTGGATCCCGGTCAACGTGTCGCGCAGCGCCATCGTGATCTCCCCCGGCCCGCCATCGGCGATGCTGAACTCACCCTCGGCGTGCTTGACCGTGCCGACGGGGGTGATGACGGCGGCCGTTCCGCACGCGAACACCTCGGTGATCTCGCCGGCGGCCGCCTTCTTCTGCCACTCGTCGACATCAATCTTGCGTTCCTCGACGGTGAACCCTGCATCGGTTGCCAACTGCAGCAACGAATCTCGCGTCACGCCGGGAAGGATCGAACCGCTCAGCTCGGGCGTGACCAGCCGCGCCGACCCACCGCTGCCGAAGACGAAGAACAGGTTCATCCCGCCCATCTCCTCGACGAAGCGCCGTTCGGCGGCGTCCAACCACACCACCTGGTCGCAGTCGTTCTCGGCGGCCTGCGCCTGCGCGAGCAGCGAAGCGGCGTAGTTGCCCCCGAATTTGGCGGCGCCGGTCCCGCCCGGGCAGGCGCGCACATACTCGGTGGACAGCCACACACTGACCGGTTTGACGCCGCCCTTGAAGTAGGCGCCCGCGGGTGAACCGATGACCATGTAGCGGTACTGCGTCGCCGGCCGCACGCCCAGTCCGGGCTCGGTGGCGAACACGAACGGCCGCAGATACAGCGACTCCTCGCCGCCGGCGGGTGGGACCCACTGCTCGTCGACGGCGATGAGCCGGCGCAGCGACTCGATGAAAACGTCCTCGGGAAGCTCGGGAATCGCGAGCCGGCGCGCCGATGTCCGCAGCCGGCGTGCGTTGGCCTCCGGCCGGAAGGACACCACCGAACCGTCCGCCCAGCGGTAGGCCTTGAGGCCTTCGAAGATCTCCTGCGCGTAGTGCAGCACGATCGCCGACGGATCGAGTTCGATCGGGCCGTACGGGATCACACGCGCGTTGTGCCACCCCTCACCCTCGGCCCCGTCCTTGTGCCAGTCGATCGAGACCATGTGATCGGTGTGGTACCGGCCGAATCCGGGGTTGGCCAGGATCGACGCCCGTACCTCATCGCTCGCCGGGTTCGCATTGCGCTCAACCGTGAACTCGAGGGGGCCGTCAGTCATGCAGCGATTGTATATCCGGGCGCTAGCGGGTTTTTGCCGCGACGAACGGCGGCTTGACCACCTCACACTCGAGGGCGCGGCCCCGGACGTCGACTGCGACGCGTGCCCCGTCGGCGATGTCGGCCGCGGTGTCGATCAAGGCCAGCCCGATGCCGACTTTCAATGTGGGAGAGAAGGTTCCCGACGTCGTCACCCCCACGGGCCGGTCCCCGTCGAGCACCGTGAGGTCGGCCCGCAGCACTCCCCGACCGACGGCCTTCAGTCCACGCAGCAGCCGGGGCGGCCCGGCCTCCTTCTCGGCAAGCAGCGCGTCGCGGCCCCAGAACGCGTCCTTGCGCCAGCCGATGGCCCACCCGCAACGGGCCTGCAGCGGCGAGAAATCCAGCGACAGTTCGTGACCGTGTAGCGGATAGCCCATCTCGGTGCGCAGGGTGTCGCGCGCGCCCAGTCCGGCGGGCTCGCCACCCGCGGCCGTGACGGCCTCGAGCAGTGCGTCGAACACCACGTCGGACCGGTCCCACGGGGGCAGCAGCTCATAACCGTGCTCGCCGGTGTAACCGGTGCGGCACACCCGCACGGGCACCCCGGCGAACTCGGCGTCGGCGTAACCCATGTAGTCCATGTCCGTCGGCAGCCCCAACCCGCCGACCACCTCGGCCGACTTCGGCCCCTGCACCGCCAGCACCGCAAACGCGCGGTGCTCGTCGGTGATGGTGAGCCCGGCCGGTGCCCGCTCCTGCAGCGCCGCGACGACCGCGGCGGTGTTGGCGGCGTTGGGCACCAGGAAGATCTCCTCGTCGGAGACGTAGTAGGCGATCAGGTCGTCGATCACGCCGCCGGAGTCGTTGCAGCACAACGTGTATTGCGCCTTGCCCGGGCCGATACGGCGCAGATCGTTGGTGAACGCGGAGTTGACGTATTCGGCCGCGCCCGGTCCACGCACCAGCGCCTTGCCCAGATGGCTGACGTCGAAGAGCCCGACGGTGTTGCGGGTGGAGGTGTGCTCGCTGACCGTTCCCGCGTACGAGACGGGCATCAGCCAGCCGCCGAATTCGGCGAAGTTCGCGCCCAGTTCGCGGTGGCGGTCTTCCAGCGGGCCCTTCAACACGTTGGTCACGCCGATCCACCCTAATGGGGACGCTCAGTTGGCACACTTGTGCAGGTGGTCGATCTCGACGCGCTGCAAGCCGCCGGGATCGCCGACGCCCACGACCGGGCGGGGCTGATCTCCTACCTCGACTCGCTGGGGTTCACCGCCGAGGACATGGTCGAGGCCGAACGGCGGGGCCGGCTCTTCGGCCTCGCCGGAGACGTCCTGCAGTGGTCCGGCCCGCCCACCGTCACGCTGCGGGCGGCCGCCGAGGGGCTCGGCGTGCCGCTCGCCGATCTCAACCACGCCTGGCAGGCGCTCGGCCTGCGGGTCGCCGGCCCCGACGTGCCCGCACTGAGCACCGCCGACGTCGACGCACTGCAGTCCTGGCGCACGATCAGCGCGGTGACTGGCCCGGACGCCGCGCTCAACTTCCTGCGGATCATCGGTGCGACGATGGCGCGGCTCGCCGAGGCGAGCGGATCGATGATCCGGCTCGCCCAGCCGGACCTGCTGATGACCCACACCCACGACGAGCTCACCACCGCACGGGCCTACCGCGCCGTCGCCGAGCTGGTACCCGGCATCTCGGCGCTGATGGACTCGGTGTGGCGCCACCACATCACCAGCGCCAGGGCCTACTTCGAGAACGTCATCCACGACTCGTCGGCGATGGTGACCTGCGGTGTCGGGTTCGCCGACCTGTCCGGGTTCACGGTGCTGACCCAGCGGCTGAGCCCGACGGAGCTGTCCGACCTGTTGGTCGAGTTCAGCGGCGCGGTGAGCGACGTGGTGCACGGCGACGGCGGCCGGGTGGTCAAGTTCATCGGCGACGAGGTGATGTGGGTGAACTCCGACCCGGAACAGCTGCTCGAAGCGGCGAGGGACCTGGTCGACTATCCGCGGGCCCGCGAGAGCGGCCTGGGTGTGCGGGCCGGGCTCGGGTACGGCCTGGTGCTCGCCATCGGGGGCGACTACTTCGGCACCCCGGTCAACCTGGCCGCGCGGCTGGTCAGCGCGGCGGCGCCCGGCCAGATCCTCGCCGCGGGCGACGTGCTCGACGCGCTGCCCGGCCACCCCGCGAGCCCGCTGGAACCCTTGACGCTCAAGGGTTTCGAGGGCCCGGTCACGGCCTACGACCTGCACGCCGGCTCCTGAAGCTACTGTTGGGCGTCGTGAGCCCTGCAACCGCCGGATACCAAGCCCCCATCGTCACCGTCAGCTCCTCGCTGCCCAAACGCAAGGTCGACGCCTCGGTGCTGATCGTGCCCGTGGTCAACGGTGACGACGACTCCTCGGCGAAGGTGTTGGCCAGCCCGTTCCTCGACACCTCGGCCGTCGCCGAGATCGAGACCGCGCTGGCGGCGCTCGGCGCCAAGGCAGGCAGCGAGCAGGTGACGCGCGTGGTGGCGCCGTCGCTCCCGGTGGGCAGCGTGCTGGCGGTCGGGCTCGGCAAGCGGCGCGACAGTTACTCACCCGACGCGGTGCGCCGCGCCGCGGGCGTCGCCGCCCGTTCGCTCAACGGCACCGAGTCGGTGGTGACCACGCTGTCGGGTGTGGACCTGACCGCGGCGATCGAGGGGCTGATCCTGGGCGCGTACCGGTTCAGCGACTTCCGCAGCGAGAAGACCGCCCCGAAGGACGCCGGCCTGCGCGAGATCACCGCGCTGGCCCCCGACACCAAGTCGGCCACCAAGGAGTCCGCGCAGCGTGCGGCGGACATCGCGACGGCGGTGGCCACCGCTCGAGATTTCGTCAACACGCCGCCCAGCCATCTCTTCCCCCACGAGTTCGCCCGGCGCGCAAAGGCTTTGGGTGAGGCGGCCGGCCTGTCGGTTGAGATCCTCGACGAGAAGGCACTGGAGAAGGCGGGTTACGGCGGCATCATCGGCGTCGGCAAGGGGTCGTCACGACCGCCGCGGTTGGTGCGGTTGACGCACAAGGGCGCCAAGCGCAAGGGCAAGAAGGTCGCGCTGGTCGGCAAGGGCATCACGTTCGACACCGGCGGCATCTCGATCAAGCCCGCGGCGAACATGCACCACATGACCTCCGACATGGGCGGCGCGGCGGCCGTCATCGCGACGGCTGTCCTGGCCGCCAAGCAGAAGCTGCCGATCGACGTCATCGCTACGGTGCCGATGGCCGAGAACATGCCGTCGGCGACCGCACAGCGACCCGGTGATGTGCTGACCCAGTACGGCGGCATCACGGTCGAGGTGCTCAACACTGACGCCGAGGGCAGGCTCATCCTGGCCGACGCGATCGTGCGGGCCGGTGAGGACGAACCGGATTACCTGATCGAGACCTCGACGCTCACCGGCGCGCAGACCGTCGCGCTCGGCTCCCGCACACCGGGCGTCATGGGCAGCGACGAGTTCCGCGACCGGGTGGCGAGGATTTCGCAGGCCGTCGGCGAAAACGCCTGGCCCATGCCGTTGCCGGAGGAACTCAAGGACGACCTCAAGTCGACGGTCGCCGATCTCGCCAACGTCAGCGGGTCCCGCTTCGCCGGGATGCTGGTCGCCGGCACATACCTGCGCGAATTCGTGCGCGAGGGCGTGCAGTGGGCCCACATCGACATCGCGGGACCGGCGTACAACACGTCAGGCCCGTGGGGCTACACCGGCAAGGGCGGCACGGGTGTGCCGACTCGGACGATGTTCGCGGTCCTGGAAGATATAGCCGCGAGCGGCTGACCGGCAGTAGCCGCGAGCGGCTGACCGGCAGTAGCCGCAAGCGGCTGATCCGACAGTAGCGGCGAGCGGCTAGAGGACCTTCCCGCGCGCGGTGCTGCGCATCACCTGCGGCAGCAGATGCGCGACGCCGTAGACGATGTGCGCCTCGGGCGTGACCGGGCGGATCGGTTTGTTCTTCTTGACCGACGAGACGATCGCGTCGGCGACCTTGTCGGGACCGTACTTGCGCCGGGAGAACGCCTTCTCCAGCTGTGCGCGGCGCGCCTCGACCTTGTCCAGCTTGGACGCGGGCGCGTCGAAGCGGGTGGTGTGCACGATGTTGGTGTCGATGACACCGGGGCACACGGTGGTCAGGCCGACACCCGCCTGATCCAGTTCGGCGCGCAGGCAGTCGCCGAACATGAACACCGCCGCCTTGCTGGTGGCGTACGCGTTCATCGACTGCTGCGGCGAGTACGCCGCCATCGACGAGATGTTCACGACGTGACCGCCCAGCCCGCGGTCGACCAGTCGGCGGCCAAATGACCTGCAGCAGTTGACGACTCCGCCGAAGTTGATGGCCAGCACGCGGTCGTACTCCTCGCGAGGGGTGTCGAGGAACATGCCCGCGTGCCCGACACCCGCGTTGTTGACCACGATGTCGGGCACGCCGTGATCGGCGCACACCTCGTCGGCGAACCGCTCGACGGCGTCGGCGTCGGACACATCGACGGTGTAGGCGTGCGCGACTCCGCCGCGGGCGGCGATCTGGGCCGCGGTCTCCTTCACGGTGCCCTCGTCGACGTCGCTGACGACGATCTCGGCACCCTCGCGGGCGAAGGCAAGCGCCGTCGCACGGCCGATGCCGCTGCCCGCACCGGTCACCGAAACCAGTGTGTCGCTGAAGTATTCGCGCGGCCGGCAGACCTGCGCGCGCAATAGCTCACGCGCCGGGGGCTCGCCCTCGAGATAGTCGACGAACTGCTCGACCGACGTGGCGACGGCCTGCGGATGCGACATCGGCGACCAGTGCCCGGCGGCGATGTCGCGGCGCCACAGCCGCGCCACCCACCGGCGGGTGTCCTCGTAGACGTGCGGCCGGACGAACGGATCCCTGGTGTTGACGATCAGCTGCACCGGAACGTCGACGTAGTGGTCCTTGCGTCCCGGCGCCATCGACCGCAGGTAGTTGGCGCCGTACACCTTGACGCCCTTCGCGGCGTCGGACTTGTAGGTCGCCGAATGGTGCAGTTGCTCGCGCGGGATGCCGTCGCGCACCAACAGGATCTGGCGCACGAGCTCGGCGACGAAGGCGCGCACCGCCAGCGGAGCCACCACCGGAATCGAGAAGAACCCCATGTACGAGAACGACAGGAACTGGCTCAGCGCGCGCACGAACCGGCGCGGACGCCACGGGCGCATCAGGGCGCCAGTGACGAAGATGTTGAGGTGATCGATGCTGGGACCCGAGATCGAGGTGAACGACGCGATCCGGTCGCCGGCGCCGGGCCGGGCAAGGTACTCCCACATGGCCGCCGAACCCCAGTCGTGGGCGAGCACGTGCACCGGCCCGCCCGGGCTGACCGCGGCGACGACCGCTTCGAAGTCGTCGGCGTACTTCGACATGCGGTAGCCCGAAACCCGTTTGGGCCCAGTCGATTCCCCGACGCCACGGTTGTCGTAGCGCACGATGCGGAACCGCTCGGCCAGCCGGGGTACCACTCCGTCCCACAGGACGTGCGTATCCGGCCACCCGTGCACGAGAACCAGCGTGGGACGGTCGGGGTTGCCCTCTTCGTAGACCGCGATCCGCACGTCATCCGTGCTATCGACGAATCGCTGCGCGATCTCCCCCATCACACCTCCCGTGAATTGGCGGAACCGCCGGTACCGTATCAGTGCTGCGGCTAGCGCTCCTCGAGTTCGCGCCGCACCGCACGTCGGCGCTCGATCCGGCGCCGCTCGTCGTAGTCGCGCATCCGCTGCGGATAGCCCACTTTCTGCACGTCATAGACGGGGATCTTCAGCCGATCGGACAGCTTGCGGGCACCCGCGTCTCCCCCGGCACGGCGCCGCGTCCACTCGCCGTCGGCGGCGACCAGCACGACGGTGACATCGGTGACGGTGGTCTTCGGTTCGACGAACGCTTCCACGTCGGTGTGGTCGGCGACCCACTGGCGCAGGTAGTTCAGATCGGCGGCGAGATCGTCGCGCGGGCCTGTGGACCCGCGCCTGCCGCGCCGGAACCTGTCGAGGACTCCCACTCCCGTCCGTTCTCCCTCCGATAGCTCTTTCGATAGTGCCAGAGCGTTGGGTCGGACAGTCTGCGGCGAACTGCGCGTCCGGACGTGACAGGATGGGTATGAAGACAATCACCCAGCACGATCGACGACCGTTCAAGGGAGCGAGGGAGTCAATCACATGGCCATCTCTGTTCAGATGCCCGCACTCGGTGAGAGCGTTACCGAGGGGACTGTCACCCGATGGCTCAAGCAAGAGGGTGACACGGTCGAACAAGATGAGCCGTTGCTCGAAGTCTCCACCGACAAGGTCGACACCGAGATCCCCGCGCCCGCTTCCGGTGTGCTGAAGAAGATCATCGCCCAGGAGGACGACACCGTTGAGGTGGGCGGCGAGCTCGCGGTCATCGGCGACGCCGACGAGGACGGGGGTGACTCCGGAGGCTCCGACGAGGACGAAGGCGACACCGGCGGCTCCGACGAAGCCGACGAGGAGCCCGAGGACCAGGAGGAGCCCGCCGAGGAGGAGAAGCCGGCAGAGGAGCCCGCCGCGCAGTCCGAACCCGCCTCCGAGGAGACGGAATCAGAACCCGAGCCCAAGGCCAAGCCCGCCGCGAAGTCCTCGGGTAAGGCGACACCGGTGCTGATGCCCGAACTCGGCGAGTCGGTCACCGAAGGCACCGTGACCCGTTGGCTGAAGAAGGTCGGCGACAGCGTGGAGGTCGACGAGCCGCTGCTGGAGGTCTCGACGGACAAGGTCGACACCGAGATCCCCTCGCCCGTGGCAGGCACGCTGATCGAGATCGTCGCCGAAGAAGACGACACCGTCGAGGTGGGTGGCGAACTGGCCAAGATCGGCGATGCCGATGCGCAGGCCGAACCCGAACCCGAGCCCGAACCGGAACCCGAGCCCGAACCGGAGCCCGAACCCGAACCGAAGCAGGAGTCGAAGAAAGAGCCCGAGCCGGAACCCAAGCAAGAGGCCAAGTCCGAACCCAAGCCCGAGCCGAAATCCGAATCGAAGCCGGAGCCCAAGCCCCAACCGAAGTCCGAACCGGAGCCGTCGAGCGACTCGGGCCCCTACGTCACCCCGTTGGTGCGAAAGCTGGCCGCGGAGAACAACGTTGACCTCGCCAGCGTGAAGGGCACCGGGGTCGGTGGACGGATCCGCAAGCAGGACGTTCTGGCGGCTGCGGAGTCGAGCAAGGCCCCGTCGACCGAACAGGCCGCCGAGGCCCCGGGCAAGTCGCCGGCGGCGGCGGCGGCGCCTGCAGACGCCAACGCCTCGCGCGCATCGCTGGCACACCTGCGCGGCACCACGCAGAAGGCCACCCGCATCCGGCAGCTGACCGCCAAGAAGACCCGCGAATCTCTGCAGGCGACAGCGCAATTGACGCAGACCCACGAGGTCGACATGACCAGGATCGTGTCGCTGCGGGCGCGGGCGAAGGCCAACTTCGCCGAACGCGAGGGCGTGAACCTGACCTATCTGCCGTTCATCGCGGTCGCGGTCATCGACGCGCTCAAGGCGCATCCGAACGTCAACGCCAGCTACAACGAAGAGACCAAGGAGATCACCTACTACGACGCCGAGCATCTCGGCATCGCGGTGGACACCGAACAGGGTCTGCTCTCACCGGTCATCAAGAACGCCGGCGACCTGTCACTGGGCGGGCTGGCCCGCGCGATCTCGGACATCGCCGCGCGCGCCAGGTCCGGTGACCTCAAGCCCGACGAGTTGTCCGGCGGGACGTTCACCATCACCAACATCGGTAGCCAGGGCGCACTGTTCGACACGCCGATCCTGGTGCCGCCGCAGGCGGCGATGTTGGGCACGGGTGCGATCGTCAAGCGGCCGCGGGTGATCGCCGACGAGTTCGGCAACGAGTCGATCGGCGTGCGGTCGGTGTGCTACCTGCCGCTGACCTACGACCACCGGTTGATCGACGGTGCCGACGCCGGACGCTTCCTGACCACTGTCAAGCGCCGCCTCGAGGAAGGCGCATTCGAGGCCGATCTGGGCCTGTAGAAGGTTCCGAGAGAAGGGCTTACGCCTGTCGTGTCCGAAGCCGTAATCGCGATCGCGGGATCGTCCGGTCTGATCGGCACGGCTCTGGTCTACGCGCTGCGCGCCACCGACCGCCGTGTGCTCCGCATCGTCCGGCGCGCGCCGTCGAACGCCGACGAGGTGTTCTGGAACCCCGACACCGGAGAGTTCGACCCGGCGACGCTGGCCGGGGTGGATGCCGTGGTCAACCTGTGCGGGGTGAACGTCGGCGAGAAGCGGTGGTCGGGTGCGTTCAAGCAGAGCCTGCGCGACAGCCGCATCGGACCGACCGAGGTGCTGTCCACCGCCGTCGCGGAGGCGGGGGTGCCCGTGCTGGTCAACGCCAGCGCGGTCGGGTACTACGGCGACACGGGACCCCGCGTCACCGACGAGACCGCTCCGGCCGGCGACGGGTTCCTCGCCAATCTCTGCGTCGACTGGGAGGCCGCCACCTGGCCGGCCCGCCAGGATGGCGCCCGGGTGGTGCTGGTGCGGTCGGGACTGGTGTTGGCGCAGGCCGGAGGGATGCTGGGCAGGCTCAAGCCGCTGTTCTCCCTGGGACTGGGCGCCAGGCTGGGCAACGGCCGCCAGTACATGCCGTGGATCAGCCTGGAGGACGAGATCCGCGCGCTGCTGTTCGCGATCTCGCACGACGAGCTGTCGGGTCCGGTGAACCTGACCGGCCCGGCGCCGGTCACCAACGCCGAGTTCACGACGGCGGTGGGCCGCGCGGTCAACCGCCCGACACCGTTGATGGTGCCCGGGTTTGCGCTGCGCGCCGCGCTCGGCGAGTTCGCCGACGAGGGTCTGCTCGGCGGTCAACGCGCCATTCCGGCCGCGCTCGAACGGGCCGGTTTCGTCTTCCACCACAACACCATTGGTGAGGCATTGGCGTTCGCCACCGCGTCGCCGGAGTAGCGTCGTCGGTATGGCGGATTCGATTCGTTCGGCGATAGCGCCGGTCGACGTGCGCCGGCTGGGGTCGGTCGAGTACGAGAACGCGTGGCAGCTGCAGCGCACGATCGCCGACCAGCGGGTGGCGGGCGGCCCGGACACGCTCCTGCTGCTCGAGCACCCGCCGGTGTACACCGCGGGGCGGCGCACGCTCGCCGAGGAGCGGCCCCGCCCCGGCGTCGGCACCACGCCCGTCATCGACACCGACCGCGGCGGGAAGATCACCTGGCACGGGCCCGGTCAGCTCGTCGGCTATCCGATCGTCGGCCTGGTCGAACCGCTGGATGTCGTCAACTTCGTGCGCCGCCTCGAGGAGGCGCTGATCAAGGTCTGCTCCGACCTGGGCGTGCCGGCCGGCCGCGTAGAGGGTCGCTCCGGGGTGTGGGTGCCTTCCGCGGCGGGCCGCGAATCCGGTACCGACGAAACCGGTCCGGCCCGCAAGATCGCCGCCATCGGGATCCGGGTGTCGCGGGCGACGACGCTGCACGGGTTCGCCCTGAACTGCGACTGCGACCTGTCGGCGTATTCGGCGATCGTGCCGTGCGGAATCGCCGACGCCGGGGTCACTTCGCTGACGGCTGAACTGGGGCGTCGCGTCGCGGTCGCCGACGTCGCCGACCCGGTGGCCGAGGCCGTGTGCGATGCGCTCGACGGTCGGCTGGTAGTAGCGTTGACGTAGTGACTGTCGCTCGTTCATCCAATGTCGCCGGCCATGCGGCTCCGGAAGGCCGGCGGCTGCTGCGTCTCGAGGTTCGCAACGCCGAGACGCCGATAGAGCGCAAGCCGCCGTGGATCAAGACCCGTGCCCGGATGGGTCCGGAGTACCAAGAGCTCAAGGCGCTGGTGAAGCGCGAGGGTCTGCACACCGTCTGCGAAGAGGCCGGCTGCCCCAACATCTTCGAATGCTGGGAGGACCGCGAGGCCACCTTCCTGATCGGCGGTGAGCAGTGCACGCGTCGGTGCGATTTCTGCCAGATCGACACGGGCAAGCCGGCCGAGCTCGACCGCGACGAGCCGCGCCGGGTCGCCGAGAGCGTGCAGGCGATGGGGTTGCGCTACTCGACGGTGACCGGTGTGGCCCGCGACGACCTGCCCGACGGCGGCGCGTGGCTGTACGCCGAGACGGTCCGCGCGATCAAGGCGCTCAACCCGAACACCGGCGTCGAGTTGCTGATCCCCGACTTCAACGGTGATCCGGATCTGCTGCGCCAGGTGTTCGATTCGCGCCCAGAAGTGTTGGCGCACAACGTCGAAACAGTTCCGCGGATCTTCAAGCGCATCCGGCCGGCCTTCCGGTACGAGCGCAGCCTCGAGGTTCTGACCGCGGCGCGCGAATACGGGTTGGTGACGAAGTCGAACCTGATCCTCGGCATGGGCGAGACGCCCGAGGAGGTGCGCACCGCACTGACCGATCTGCACGACGCGGGCTGCGACATCGTCACCATCACGCAGTACCTGCGGCCGTCGGCGCGCCACCACCCCGTGGAGCGATGGGTGCACCCCGACGAGTTCGTCGAGCACGAGCGGTTCGCGCAGGGGCTCGGCTTCTCCGGTGTGCTGGCCGGACCGCTGGTGAGGTCGTCATACCGCGCAGGTCGGCTCTACGCGCAGGCCAAGGCGATTTCGCAGACGGGAGCCGCGACGGCGCCGACATCGGACTCCGTATCCTGAAGCAATGGCGAAATCCCGCAACCCCGAGGCCCTGAAGGCCGCGAAGGCCGAGGCCAAGGCGGCCCGCAAGGCAGCGTCGAAAGAACGCCGCAGCCAGCTGTGGCAGGCGTTCCAGATGCAGCGCAAGGAGGACAAGCGCCTTCTGCCGTACATGATGGGCGCGTTCGTGCTGATCGTCGCCGCCTCGGTGGCGCTCGGCCTCTTCGCCGGCGGCTTCACCACTTACATGATGATCCCGCTGGGCATCGTGCTCGGCGCGCTGGTGGCCTTCATCATCTTCGGCAGGCGCGCGCAGAAGTCGGTGTACAGCAAGGCCGAGGGCCAGACGGGCGCCGCGGCCTGGGCGCTGGACAACATGCGGGGCAAGTGGCGCGTGACGCCCGGTGTCGCAGCGACGGGTCACTTCGACGCGGTGCACCGCGTTATCGGCAGGCCCGGCGTGATCTTCGTCGGTGAGGGTTCGCCGACGCGCGTGCGGCCGCTGCTGGCGCAGGAGAAGAAGCGCACCGCGCGGTTGGTCGGCGACACCCCGATCTACGACGTCATCATCGGCAACGGCGAGGGCGAGGTGCCGCTGGCCAAGCTGGAGCGCCACCTCAACAAGCTGCCCGCCAACATCACCGTCAAGCAGATGGACTCGCTCGAGTCGCGGCTGGCTGCGCTCGGCACGAAGGTGGGACCCGCCGCGATGCCCAAGGGTCCGCTGCCGGCACAGGCCAAGATGCGCGGCGTGCAGCGCACCGTTCGCCGCCGCTGACGGCACCGGCGCGCCGCCTTGCCGCCGCGCCGAACACTTCGCGATACTTCCCCGGCCATGTGTACCGCCTGCGAATGGGCACCCCATTTCTCCCGCCGGACGGTGCTGCGCGCGGGCGCGGTGGTCCTCGCCGCGACGGCGGCGAGCGCCTGCTCGGTGACGCCGGAACCCGAGACCGGCGCCGAGAACGCAACCGCCGACGTCGTCTTCCGTAACGGCCCGATCTACACCGTCGCGGGACCCCAGCCCTGGGCCCAGGCGGTCGCGGTGCGGGGCAACACCATCGCCCACGTCGGTGACGAGGCGGGCGCGATGGCGCTCGTCGGCCCCGACACCCGGGTCATCGACTTGCAGGGCCGGTTGCTGATGCCCGGCTTCGTCGAGGGCCACATCCACCCGTTTCTCGGCGCCTTCCTCACCTCGGGCGTCGACCTGCAACTGCCGACCGGGGCCGATGCGCTCGCCGCGATCGAGCGGTACGCAAAGGAGCATCCGACCGGTCCGGTGCGCGGATTCGGTTGGCGCGTCGACATGTTCGGCCCCGACGGACCCGACCGGGCCGACCTCGACCGCGTGCTGCCCGACCGGCCGGGGTTCTTCTTCGCCATCGACGGACACAGCCTGTGGGCCAACAGCAAGGCGCTCGAGATCGCGGGCGTGCACCGCGACACCCCCGATCCGATTCCGGGGTTCAGCTACTACGTGCGAGATCACAACGGCGACCCGACCGGATACGTGCTGGAGGTGAACGCGGTTCTCGGGCTGGTCGACGCGATCGAGCCGATCTCGCCCGAGACCATGGGACACCTGCTCGAAACGTGGCTGCCGAAGGCGTCGGCGGCCGGCATCACGTCGGTCTTCGATGCCGGGGTGCCGCCGATCGGCGAGGACCAGGGTGCGCTGATCGGCCTGTACATCGACATGGAGAAGCGCGGAGCGCTGCCGTTCCGGGTGGTGGCGTCCTACAGCGTGCGATCGGCGCCGGTGGACGACGCCGTGCAGAAGTTGACCGAAATCCGCGACCGGTTCGCGACCGATCTGGTGCGGGCCGACGTGGTCAAGATCGTCGGCGACGGGACCCAGGGCGGCTACACCGCGTGGTTGCTCGAGCCGTACGCGGACAGACCCGATTCCACGGGCGGATCGCCGTTCACCGAACAGCAGTGGCACGAGCTCATCGGCCGGGTCGACGCCGCGGGCTTCGACGTGCACGTCCACGCATGCGGTGAGCGCACCGCCCGCGTCGCGCTGGACGCGATCGAGCGGGCCGTCGCCGCCAATCCCCCGCGCGACCGCAGGCACGCCGTCGCGCACCTGGTGTACGTCGAGGACCCCGACAGCCGGCGCTTCGGCGCGCTCGGCGTCGTCGCGCAGTTCTCGGCCAACTGGATGTCCGCCGATCCCGACACGATGCAGAACATGGCCGCCCGCTACGGCTCGCCGCGCAAAGACCTGATGTATCGCCCGCAGGACGTGCTGAAATCGGGCGGGCGCATCTCGCTGGGCACCGATTGGCCCGCGGCGGGCTACTTTTCGACGTACAAGCCGCTCGACTCGATCCAGATCGGCGTCACCCGTGCGCTCATCGGCGAGCCGGATGCGCCGGTGTTGGCGCCCGCCGACCAAACGGCTGACCGTCGCGGAGGCGGTGCACGCGAACACGCTCGGCGCGGCCTACCAGCTCCGGATGGACGACAAGGTGGGCTCACTCGAGGTCGGCAAGCTCGCCGATCTCGTCGTGCTCAGCGAGAACATCTTCGAGGTCGACCCGCACGACATCCACCGGGCCGACGTGACGCTGACGATGATGAACGGCCAGATCCGCCACGAGGCATGACCTGCAGCCGCGAACGAACTAGCGCCGGACAACCGCGGTGTTGGTGAAGCGGTCCTGGTATCCGCGGAAGTCCTTGTCGGTGAACAGCGCGGGAATGATGAAGAACACCAGCAGCCCGCGCACCGCGGCACGGCCGACGCCGACGTGCTGGCGATGGTCGATCGAGGCGACCCGCAAACCCAGCGCCCACTGGCCGGGGGTGAACCCGTACAACCGCACCGAGACGATCCCGAGCAGCAGCCACACCACCGCGATGGCCGTCGAGCCCAGCGGTGAGTACAGGAAGGCATCCTTGCTGATCAGCCCGAGGTTGACGGCGAGCCCGACCAGCCCGTACGCGATGAACCAGTCGATCATCAGCGCGGCGATGCGCCTGCCGAAGCGGGCGATCGATCCGGGACCGGTCTCCGGCAAACCCAGGCGCTGACCGGGATAGTCGGTGGGTCCGGCGTCGCTGGTCGGATCGGGTCCCGACAGCCAGGACCCCAGTGTGCGGGCCATACACTGAAGGATATGGGACTCGACGAAGTCCATCGGCCGCCGGCGACAGGCACTGACGTGATTGCGTAACTTCAGCGCAACATTCGGTTGACGACCGTGCAACATCGTGTCCTTAGCGTCAACGCGCGAGTTACTGAATAAAGGAGAAAACTCAGTGGCAGAAAAGACGGCCGACGACATCCTCAAGCTGATCAAGGACCAGGACGTCGAGTACGTCGACATCCGGTTCTGCGACCTGCCCGGAGTCGTTCAGCACTTCTCGATCCCGGCTTCGGCCTTCACCCAGGATGTCTTCGAGGACGGCCTGGCGTTCGACGGCTCGTCGGTCCGCGGCTTCCAGTCGATCCACGAATCCGACATGATGCTGCTTCCGGACCCCGCGACCGCGCGGATCGACCCGTTCCGCGCCGCGAAGACGCTGAACGTGAACTTCTTCGTGCACGACCCGTTCACCCGCGAGGCCTACTCGAGGGATCCCCGCAACGTCGCCCGCAAGGCGGAGAACTACCTGGCCAGCACCGGCATCGCCGATACGGCGTACTTCGGCGCCGAGGCCGAGTTCTACATCTTCGACTCGGTGACGTTCGACTCCCGGATCAACGGCACCTTCTACGAGGTCGATTCCGAGGCCGGTTGGTGGAACACCGGTGAACCGGTCGAGGCCGACGGCAGCGCCAACCGCGGTTACAAGGTCCGGCCGAAGGGCGGCTACTTCCCCGTGGCCCCCTATGACCACTACGTGGACCTGCGCGACCAGATGGCCACCAACCTGATCAACGCCGGCTTCACCCTCGAGCGTGGCCACCATGAGGTGGGCACCGCCGGACAGGCCGAGATCAACTACAAGTTCAACACCCTGCTGCACGCGGCCGACGATGTGCTGCTGTTCAAGTACATCATCAAGAACACCGCATGGCAGGCCGGCAAGACCGTCACCTTCATGCCCAAGCCGCTGTTCGGCGACAACGGCTCCGGTATGCACGCGCACCAGTCGCTGTGGAAGGACGGCCAGCCGCTGTTCCACGACGAGTCCGGTTACGCGGGTCTGTCCGACACGGCGCGCCACTACATCGGCGGCATCCTGCACCACGCGCCGTCGCTGCTGGCGTTCACGAACCCGACGGTGAACTCCTACAAGCGCCTGGTGCCGGGCTACGAGGCGCCGATCAACCTGGTGTACAGCCAGCGCAACCGCTCGGCGTGTGTCCGCATCCCGATCACGGGCAACAACCCGAAGGCCAAGCGCCTCGAGTTCCGCTGCCCCGACAGCTCGGGCAACCCGTACCTGGCGTTCGCGGCGATGCTGATGGCAGGCATCGACGGCATCAAGAAGAAGATCGAACCGCTGACGCCCGTGGACAAGGACCTCTACGAGTTGCCGCCGGAGGAGGCCGCCAACATTCCGCAGGCGCCCACCTCGCTGTCGGCGGTCATCGACAAGCTCGAAGAGGATCACGATTACCTCACCGAGGGTGGCGTGTTCACCGAGGACCTGATCGAGACCTGGATCTCGTACAAGCGCGAGAACGAGATCATGCCGATCCAGATCCGGCCTCATCCCTACGAGGTTGCGCTCTACTTCGACGTGTAACGCCAGACATGTAAACAGCGGTCGACACTTCGGGCCGGGCGGGTCATTTCGCCCGGCCCGAAGCGCATCTGCAAGTAGGGTCAACACGCATGACGACCTTCGACGCACGCCTGTCCAGCTACTCGTCGCCATTTCTGAGCCTGTTCCGGATCATCGCCGGAATTCTCTTCGCACTGCACGGATCGCAGAAGGTGTTCGGCTGGCCGGTGGCGGCCCCGGTCCCGATCGAGGCCGGTTCGTGGCCGCTGTGGTGGGCCGGCCTCATCGAACTCGTGGCCGGTTTGTTGATCGCCGTCGGATTGTTCACCCGCATAGCGGCTTTCATCGCTTCGGGTGAGATGGCGGTGGCCTACTTCTGGCAGCACTGGCCTCCGCTCGAGGGCCCTCCGGCGAGCTTCTGGCCGATGGAGAACGGCGGCGAGGTCGTGCTCCTGTACTGCTTCGGGTTCCTCGCGATCTCCGCGCTGGGTGCGGGCGCCTGGTCGGTCGACGCGCGGCGCGGTACGCGGATGGGTGCTGGCGCACCCGGTCGCGTGGTCAGCGGCACCGCGGCACCCGCCGGTTACGCCCAACCTGTTCGGCGCCGCGGTCTGCTGAGCCGCTTCCGGCGGCCCGGCTAGCGGTCGAGCCCGAGGTCCTTGCGGAACCGTTTCATCCCGTCGATCTTCTCGGCCAGCGAGGCCTGCGGCCCGGCGTAGAACATCCACGGCATCGTGATGATGCCGGTGATGCCGCCGGCCTCCGCGCGGTCGTAGTGTTCAGGGGTGAACGCGTCGGTCAGCGGGGTCAGCACCTCGAAACCGTCCATCGTCAAACCCTTTTCGGCGCGCAGCTCACGCAGCTTGCCGATGCGTTCGAGCGCCCGATCGGTGGTGATCAGGTCACCGATCCAACCGTCGTGACGCGCCGCCCGGCGCAACGCGATATCGGAAAGGCCGCCGACGTACACCGGGATCGGCGGCGGCGTGGGTTCCATCTCGAGCTTCGGCGTTTGGTAGAACTCGCCGTCGAACTCCGTCCAGCCCGGCTTCCAGAGCTCCTTCATCAGCTCCAGCATCTCGTCGGTGCGCTTACCGCGACGCGCGAACTGCTGTCCCATCAACGTGAACTCTTCCTCGCACCAGCCCACCCCGATGCCGAGTTCGAGTCGCCCACCGGCCAATACGGCCGCGGTACCGATCGCCTTGGCCGCCGAGTACGGGTCCCGCATCGCGGGCAGATACACCGTGGTGACGAACCGCGTCCGCGACGTGACGAGCGCCAGCCCGCCGATGAGCACCCACGGATCGGGCCAGTCGGTGAACGCCTCCCAGCGCCGCTTGCCGTCCTTGGTGTAGGGATAGGGCGTGGCCAACGTCTCGAGGTTGACGACGTGGTCCGGGATGCCGAGGCCTTCGTAGCCGAGATCGTCTGCGGCCTTGGCGATTTCGACGACCTCGGTGGTGTCGAGGAACGCCAGGCTGACGTAGAACTTCATCCGGCGTCTCGCGCCCACGCCGGCTGGATGAACACACCCTCCGCCTCGACCGTCGGGCCCTCGGCGTCGAGCAGATACCCCCGCGCGAACGTCTTGACACCCTCGACCCGCTCGACGTACGCCTCGGCCCGCAACTCTCCCAGCGGTGTCCCGCGCAGATAGCGCAGCGAGATCGTCCCGGTGAACTTCGGTTTGGTGAGGCCCTCGCTGGCCGCCTCCCCGAGCAGGTGGTCGAGCACCAGCGCACAGATGCCGCCGTGTACCCAGCCCGGCGGCCCCTCGTAGGCGCCGCTCAGCGTGAACTCGCTCCAGCACCGGCCGTCGTCCTCGTGATGGATCATCATCGGAGGGGCGATCGCATTACGCAGTCCCACAGCCGGATTCGCCCAGGCCAGCGGGCGTCCGGTCTCTTCGTGGACCACCTGCACGCTGGAGCGCTGCTTGCTCTCGAGAATCTCCGCGACGGCCTCGATCTTCGCCTGCGCCTCCTCGACGGTGTCCGCGTCGATCTCGGTGTGCAGGCTGGCGTAGATCAGCCGGCGCACCGCCTCCGTCAGCGGCCCGTAGAGGGCACGTTGTCTCTCGTACTCCTCTTCGGTGATCACGTCGAACCCGAAATCCATGCTCATAGGCTGTGCCCGTCCACTATGTCTCACCACCGAAAATCTTGCGCACCACGGCTTTTGCGCGCCTCGTCACCCGCAGGTAGTTGTCGAGGAACTCTCCGCCGTCGTCGGTGTCCCAGCCCGCGGCCACCGCGACGGCGTTCAACTGCCGCCCGGGTCCGGGTAGCTGATCGGTCGGCTTTCCGCGCACCAGCACCAGTGCGTTACGCGCGCTGGTCGCCGTCAGCCATGCCTGCCGCAGCAGTTCGACGTCGCCCTCGGCGATCAGTTCCGCGGCGCCGATCGCGTTGAGCGACTGCAGCGTCGACGTGTTGTGAAGGGAGGGCACCTTGTGCGCATAGCGCAACTGCAGTAGCTGCACGGTCCACTCGATGTCGGCGAGGCCACCGCGCCCGAGTTTGGTGTGAGTGTTCGGGTCGGCGCCGCGCGGCAGGCGTTCGGCGTCCACCCGCGCCTTGATCCGCCGGATCTCCTGCACTGCCTCGGGTGACACGCCGCCGGGTGGGTAGCGGATCTTGTCGATCATCAACAGGAACCGCTCGCCGAGGTCGAGATCGCCGGCCACCCGGTGCGCCCGCAGCAGCGCCTGCACCTCCCACGTCTGGACGTAGCGCTGGTAGTAGGCCTGGTACGAGGACAGGGTGCGCACGAGCGGGCCGTTGCGGCCCTCGGGACGCAGGTTCGCGTCGACCTCGAGGGGCGGATCCGAGCTCGGCGTCCCGAGCAGGGCACGCACCTGTTCGGCGATCGTCACCGCCCATTTGACCGCGGCCGATTCCTCAACGCCCTCTTCGGGTTCGCACACGAACATTACGTCGGCGTCCGAGCCGTAGCCCAGCTCGCCGCCGCCCAGCCGGCCCATGCCGATGACCGCGATGCGCGCCAGCGGACCCCGGTCGGTGGTGTTGGCGCGGATGACCGCGTCCAGCGCGGCCTGCAGCACCGCAACCCATACCGACGTCAGCGCGCGACACACCTCGGTGACCTCGAGCATGCCGAGGAGGTCGGCCGACGCGATGCGCGCCAGCTCGCGCCTGCGCAGCGTGCGTGCCGCCGCGATCGCACGCTGCGGGTCGGAATACCGTGCGGCCGAAGCGACCAGGGCCCGTGCCACCGCCTCGGGTTCGGCGTCGAGCAGCTTGGGCCCGTTCGGTCCGTCGGCGTAGGACTGGATGACCTCCGGCGCCCGCATGAGCAATTCCGGCACGTAGGCCGAGGTGCCGAGCACCTGCATGAGGCGTTTGGCGACGGCGCCCTCGTCGCGCAGCGTCGCCAGGAACCACCGCTGTTCGGACAGCGCATCGCTGATGCGGCGGTAGGACAGCAGCCCCGCATCCGGATCGGGCGTGTCCGAGAGCCAGTTGAGCAACGTCGGCAACAGCACCTGTTGCACCCGGCCTCGGCGGGCGCTGCTGCCCGTCAGGGCCGCCAGATGCGTCAACGCGCTCTGCGGACCCTCGTAACCCAGTGCGGCCAGCTGCCGTTCGGCGGCCTTCTGCGTCATACCATCCGAGATGCTCACTGCCGGTTCGCCGACCGATTCCAGCAGCGGTTGGTAGAAGAGCTTCTCGTGCAGCCGCGACACCCGAAGGCTCTGGCGTTTGAGCTCTTCGCGCAGCACACCCAGCGCGTCGCGCGTGCCGTCGGGGCGCATGTGGGCGGCCCGTGCCAGCCAGCGCAGCGCCTCGTCGTCGTCTTCGTCGGGCAGCAGATGCGTGCGCACCAGCCGCTGCAGCTGCAGCCGATGCTCGAGCAGCCGCAGGAACTCATAGGACGCGGTGAGGTTGGCCGCGTCGTCACGTCCGACGTAGCCCCGCTCGCCGAGCGCGGCCAATGCGGCGACCGTCGACGCGACGTGCAACCGCTCGTCGTTGCGGCCGTGCACCAATTGCAGTAGCTGCACGGCGAATTCAACGTCGCGCAAGCCGCCGGTGCCCAGCTTGATCTCCCGCGACCGCTGGCCGGCGGGCACCAGCTCCTCGACGCGCCTGCGCATCGCCTGCACCTCGGAGACGAAGTCCTCGCGCTCGCAGGCCGTCCACACCATCGGCATCACGGCGTCGATGTAGGCCTGACCGAGCTCGGCGTCCCCCGCGGCCGGTCGCGCCTTCATCAACGCCTGGAATTCCCACGTCTTGGCCCACCGCTGGTAGTAGGCGACGTGCGAGTCGAGCGTGCGCACCAGCTGGCCGTGTTTGCCTTCGGGCCGCAGCGCCGCGTCGACCTCGAAGAAGGCGTCGGCGGCGAACCGCATCATCTCGCCGGCCACCCGCGTCGCCAGCGCGTCGGCGGGTTCGGCGACGAAGATGACGTCGACGTCGCTGACGTAATTCAGTTCGCGCGCACCGCATTTGCCCATCGCGATGACCGCGATCCTGGGCGGAGAGTCGCCGCCCGTCGTCTTGATCGCGAGATGCAATGCGGCGGCCAGCGCCGCGTCGGCGAGGTCCGACAGATGCTCGCCGACGGTCGGGAAGGGCAGGACGGGTTCGTTCTCGACCGTCGGCGCCAGGTCGAGGCTGGCCAGCACCAGCAGCCGGTCGCGGTAGAGCTTGCGCAGCGGCTGCAGCGCCGTCGAGGTGTCGGCTGATTCGTCGGCCAGCGCGACGAACATCTCGCGCAACTCGTCGGCGGTCGGCAGCGTGACGTCGCCGGCGAGCAGCCGCCAGTTCTCCGGGTTCGCGATGATGTGGTCGCCGAGCGCCAGCGAGGAACCGAGCAGGCTGAACAGCCGCCCGCGCAGGCTCCGGTCGGTGAGCAGCGCGCGGTTGAGTTCGTCCCAGCCGTCGTTGAGGGCTTCGGCGAGCCGCACCATCAAGCGCAACGCCGTGTCGGCGTCCGGCGCGCGCGCCAACGACCACAGAAGCTCGACGTGGCCGTCGGTGTTCCAGCCCAACCGGTCGAGATCGGCGGGCGCGGAGGGCTCGACGAGACCCAGCCGGCCGACGCTCGGCAGCTTCGGACGCTGCGTCGCTGGTTTGGCCACGCCTAAAAGGTAGCGCAGCGCCTATGTCGGCTAAGCACCTACAGAGCCACGCCTTACAGAGACAGGTAGGCCTTCAGCTCGAACGGCGTGACGTGACTGCGGTAGTTCTCCCACTCCGCGCGCTTGTTGCGCAGGAAGTAGTCGAAGACGTGCTCGCCCAATGCCTCCGCGACCAGCTCGGAGTTCTCCATCTCGGTGAGCGCGACGCCGAGGCTGCCGGGCAGCTCCTTGTAGCCCATCGCGCTGCGCTCCTCGGGCGTGAGCGTCCAGACGTTGTCCTCCGCCTCCGGCGGCAGCACGTAGTTCTTCTCGATGCCGCGCAGGCCCGCGGCCAGCAGCACCGCGAACGTCAGATACGGATTGCACGCCGAGTCGGGGCTGCGCACCTCGACGCGCCGCGACGAGGCCTTCCGCGGGGTGTACATCGGAACGCGCACGAGCGCCGAGCGGTTCGCCGCGCCCCAGGACGCCGCCGTGGGCGCCTCGCCGCCGTGCACGAGGCGCTTGTAGGAGTTGACCCACTGGTTGGTGACGGCGCTGATCTCCTTGGCGTGCTCGAGGATTCCGGCGATGAACGACTTGGCCACGTCGGACAGCTGCAGCGGGTCGTCGGGGCTGTGGAAGGCGTTGGTGTCGCCCTCGAACAGGCTCATGTGCGTGTGCATGGCCGAACCGGGATGCTCGGCGAACGGCTTCGGCATGAACGACGCCCGCACGCCGTCGCCGAGCGCGACCTCCTTGACGACGTAGCGGAACGTCATCACGTTGTCGGCCATCGACAGCGCGTCGGCGTAGCGCAGGTCGATCTCCTGCTGGCCGGGTGCGCCCTCGTGGTGGCTGAACTCGACGGAGATGCCCATCTGCTCGAGCGCGTCGATGGCGTGCCTGCGGAAGTTGGGCGCCGAATCGTGCACGGCCTGGTCGAAGTAGCCGCCGTTGTCGGCGGGTACGGGCGGGGTGCCGTCGTCCTCGCCGGGCTTGAGCAGAAAGAACTCGATCTCGGGGTGCACGTAGCAGGAGAAGCCGAGGTCGCTGGCCTTGGCCAGCTGCCTGCGCAGCACATGGCGCGAGTCCGCCCACGACGGCGAGCCGTCGGGCATCGTGATGTCGCAGAACATCCGCGCGGAATGGTGTCGGCCGGAGCCGTCGGCCCACGGCAGCACCTGGAAGGTGGACGGGTCGGGACGGGCGACCATATCGGCTTCCGACACCCGGGCGAAACCCTCGATCGACGAGCCGTCGAACCCGATTCCCTCTTCGAACGCGCCCTCGAGTTCGGCGGGGGCGATCGCGACCGATTTCAGGTATCCGAGCACGTCGGTGAACCACAACCGGACGAAGCGGATGTCGCGTTCCTCCAGCGTGCGCAGCACGAATTCCTTCTGCCGATCCATGACCGCAGCGTAGGCACCGGCTGTTAATTCCGTGTTACACGGCGGCTGCGTTTGCCGGGTCACCAGATGCGGCGCATCTGGGCCCCGGTACGACGGTGTCGCAGCTGGGCCCGGCGCTCCTCTGCGGTCAGCACCTCGGTGCCCGCCGGGAGGTGGTCGAGCACGTCGGTGACCAGCACTTTCGTGACCGTGACGTCGGGAAAATCGTCGGCCTTGTAGAAGCGCGCCTGCAGGATCCCCCACGGCCAGTCGGCCTTGTCGAGCCAGTTGTGCACGCCCGGGTCGCGCTTGGAGACCACGCCGCGAAACCAGCCGTCCGGGTCGATTTGCGCCTGGGTGTCGTTCAGGCTGGACTGCCGGTTCACCCAGTCGACGGTCGAGAAGCGGTCGTCGGCCACCAGGATCTGCCAGTAGTAGCAGTTGGCCGGCACCGGAAACTCGACGACCAGCGCCTCGTCGTCGGCGATCTGATGGATGCCGTCGTAGTAGGCCTGCTTGGTCGCCAAGCCGCCACCCTGCTGGATCCACTGGGACCGCAGCAGCACGTTGAAGCCGTGGTGTTCCCGGTAGTACCGGACGAGCTCCATGTCGAAGTCGATCATCCCTTTGATCCAATCGCCCAGTTCCGAGAACCGGCGCGCGATCTCGACCGGCGACATGTCCTCGCCGCCGTCGTCGAGGCGGTTGATCGCGACCTGGGCGTCGATCTCGGTGTTCCAGTCGCAGGCGCACTTGCGCATCAGCAGCTTGCCGACCTCCGGGTTCAGCGGCCACCAGTCGCCGTCGTATCCCTCGGGGCGTTCGACGGACATGACCACCCGGAAGGTGCCGTCCTCGGCGATGGTCAGGTCGTCGAGGTCGTGGGTGATGGCCTGGAACTTCATCTGCCGTTCGACGCCCTTGAGGCTCTTCATCATTCCCGGTGCCTGCTGCGTGACCTCGACGAAGCGCACGGTGCCGCGGCGGCCGGTCAGCTCGTACACGCCGGAGCCGTCGACCTCGGCCGACAGGTAGACGTAGTCCGGGTTTGGCCCACCCTGGTTGCATGCGTAGTTCCACAGCGGCATGAACACCGGGCGCCGGGAGTCGGTGTAGACGTGGCAGAGGTATCCGCACGCGAGGATCGACAGCGCGAGCTTGTTCATGTCCTGGATCTCGGCATCCGAGGCGCCATCGGGTCGCCACGTCGCCAGCAGGTGGTCGGCGACTCCCTTGAGCGCCTCCATCTGCGTGTCCCAGCTGGGCAGGGTGGTCATACGTGAGCCTCCTCAGGCCTCCACGGCCACGTCGAAGTGACGGATGTAGAAGTCGTAGTCCGAGCGGATCTCGTCGACCGAGAGGCCGAACTGTTCCGCTGTGTAGGAGTGCGTCCCTTTGGCGCCCACCGCGTTGGCGTCCTGCCAGTCGAAGATCGTTTGCGCGACATCGGGTTTGAGCTCCAGTTGCAGCCAGTCGTAGACGCGGCGCACCGTGCCACGCGGATCGGCCACCAGTTCGCGGTGGTGCACGTCGAGGAAGCGGTCCTCGCCGAGGCGGGCGCGTTCGGCGATGGCGCGCTCCATGCCCTCACGCAGATGCCTGCTCACCTCGCGGCCGAGTGCGCACAGGTCGCGCTCCCCCGCCGCGGGCGGGAAGATCGTCGACACCAGGCTGGTGTAGGACGGCACGACCTTGGCCGGGTCGCGGTGCGTCATCACGAACCGCACGTCCGGATAGGCCGCGGCGAGCGCCTCGAGGTGGAACTTGTGGTGCGGCGCCTTGAACAGCCACAGCCGCGGCGGGCATTTCGATCCGAGCAACTTCACCACCCTGCGGTGGTAGGCGTACGTCTCGGTCAGATCGGTGCCCCGCCACCACGATCGGTACCCCGCCACCGGCAGCGTCATCTGCTGGCCGTGGAAGGCCATCCCGAGGATCTCGGTGTCCTCCATGGTCGCGTCGACCTCGAAGATGTGCATGGCGGCCTGCGCGGCGGGCCGCTCCTCGTGCATCCGGATGAACGCCTGCCTGCGCGGGTCGTCGGCCTCGCCGCCGGCCAGCGGCGGTGGAACCGGTTGGTACTGCTCCCATCCGCGCAAGCATCGGAACTGCGGGTCGAGGGACAACATGTCGGCCAGTGCGGTGGTCCCGGTGCGCGGCAACCCGTTGATGTCGACGGGCCCCTCGATGACGACGTCCTCGACCTCGGGATGGTCGCGGTAGTGTGCCTCGACCTCGAGGCGATTGACCAGCCTGCGGCGCAGGTCGCCGATCACGGCGGCGTCGGTGGTCGGGTCCAGGTCGCCGTCGCGTTCCAGGCTCTCCAGCAGCACGGTCAGCCCTTCGCGGAAGTCGCCGGGGCCGAAGTCGGTGTGGCCCGCTTCGGCGACCGCCTCGTCGAGCAGTCGTTGTGGCTGCGGATAGCGCATGCCCATCAGGTTTTCACGCGGTCGGGATAGTGGTGTGCGGCCATGGCGCGGAATCCGTCTCGCCAGTCGACCGTGCAGGGGCCGGTGATCGTCGTGCGCTTGGCGTGGTCGCCGACCGAACCGACCGAAGCACCGGGAACGGGTTGCACGTCAATCCGCGGCGTCGCACCGAGAAGCTCGCCGAAGTACGCACACCACTGCTGGACGCTGACCGGGGTGTCGCCTGCGAAGTTGACGATGGTCGCGGGCACGCTCGCCGCGTCGAGCAGTGCCGGGATCTGAGCGTTGATGTCGTCGTAGTGAATGGGGCTGTACGGCAACGGGTCCCAGCGAGCGATGACGGGTTGCCCCTCCACGATGGCCTGCAGATGCCACATCGGCAGGCCGCCGCGATCTCCGTAGGCGCTGCCCATGCGGGCGATGGTGGTCGGTATGGCGAACTCGCGGGCGCAGTACCGCGCGACGGCCTCCTCGGCGATCTTGACGATCGAATACGGTTGCGGGCTGGGCAATCCGGCGTCGCCGATCGGATCGTCCTCGCGGAACGGATGCCAGGGGTCGGGGTGGGGTTTGTACACGGTGACCGTCGACATCACCAGCGCGGCCTTGACGGCACGACAGTGCGACAGCAGCAGCCCGGTGCCCTCGGCGTTGACACGCAACCCCTGCTCGTAGTCGTCGCCGAAGTCGGCGGCGATGTGCAAGAGGTAAGTGAAATTGGTTGGCATATCGGTGAAATCACCGACACCGAGGTCGACGCGGCGGGTGGTCACGCCCAGCGCCTCGACCTCCTCGCGCGCAGCGGGATCGGAGAACCTGGCGATGCCCCACACCTCGTTGTCGCGCGCGAGCGTCTTGGTGACGCCGTAGGCGATCCGGCCAGCCGGTCCCGTGATGAGGACCCGTTCACCGCTCAGCATCGCGCGGTCGTGCCATGATCGTGCGTATGGATCTCTTCGAACAGCCGTGGCCCGAAGGGGATTATCGCTTCTTCCAACTCGGGCACGTCGTCGAAGACGTGCTCGAAGCCGCCGCGGGGTGGGCGCGGGTGTTCGGCGTCGGACCGTTCCACGTGTTGCCGGCCGTCGATCAGGAGACCGACTACGGAGGCGAGATCCGCACGGTCCGAATCCAGGTCGCGGTCGCGCAGGCGGGCCCGGTGCAGATCGAGTTGATCCAGCAGCACTGCCAGACCCCCAGCATCTACTCCGAGTGGAGCCGCGGAGGAACCAGCTCGTTTCATCAAATCGCCACGGTGACAAACGATTTCGACGCCAAGACGACACATTTCGCGTCGCTCGGCTATCCGGTCGCCGCCCAAAGCGTCGGCGGCGGTTTCCGCGTGGCCTACGTCGACACGGTGGCGGACTTCGGCTTCTACACGGAGATCGTCGACGCCCCGCCCGCTTTTCTCGACCATGTGCGCCGCATCTCTGCGACCTGCGCCGAATGGGACGGCAGCGACCCGGTGCGCATCATGACCCGCGACGGCTACCGGGTGCCGGAGGATTCCAGGGGCCACCCCGGGACTCTAAAGTCTTAGAGACAACGGTGGCAAGCATCTGGCAGGATCCATCCGTGATGGCCACCGACGACACCGACCCACAGACCGAGCTGACCGGCCCGTTGCAGGGCACCGCGCTGGAGAAGGCTGTACTGGAATCCCTCGACACCCTCGAACGCGCGCTCGCCGTGCAGCCCGTGGGCGACGGCCGCTTCCGGGCGACGAACGAACGCGATCGCTTCGGCCGGATCTTCGGCGGTCAGCTGGTCGCACAGGCCCTGTACGCCGCCTCGCGCACCGTCGACCATCACGCGCCGCACTCCCTGCACGCCTACTTTGTCCAGACGGGCGCGTCGGACACACCGGTCGACATCGCCGTCGACACCGTCCGCGACGGGCGGTCGATGGCCACCCGTCAGGTCACGATCGCGCAGGGCGACCGCACCCTGCTCACGGCCCTCGCGTCGTTTCACACCAATCCCACCGAACCCGAACTCGATCACCCCCGACCGGACGCCCCGGCGCCCGAGGAGATGCCGCTGCTGCAGCACTGGGTGCACCAGGTCCCGCCTCAGCTCAAGGAGAACGCTCAGAACTGGATCGATGTCCCGCCCGCGGTGGAGATGCGCATCGCGGAGCCGACGAACTTCCTCGGCGGGCGCCAGGTTCCCGGGCCCCGGTCGCACTGGATGCGGCTGCCCCGGCCCATCGGCGACGATCCGGCGCTGCACAGCGCGATGCTCGCGTACGCCAGCGACTACCTGCTGCTGGACATGGCGTTGCGCAACCATCCGCATCGCGCCGACTACGCGTCCATCGCGGCGGTCAGCCTTGATCACGCGCTGTGGTTGCACCGCCCCGTCCGCTTCGACGACTGGCATCTCTACACCCAGGACACGGTCGCCGTCACCGGACACCGCGCGCTGATCCGCGGGACCATCCGCGACGTGGCGGGACGCACCGTCGCCAGCACGTCGCAGGAAGTGTTGATCCGCCCGATCGTGACGTAGATGGCCGAACGCCGGACCCCGGACGGGCGACAACGTCGTCGCGAACTCTGCGACGTCGCGATCAAGCTGCTCGCCGAGCACGGCGCCAAGGGGCTGAGCCATCCGCGGGTCGACCGTGCGGCGGGCGTGCCGGAAGGGAGCACCTCGTACTACTTCCGGACGCGCAGCGCGCTGATCCACGCGGTCGCCGAGCGGGTTGCCGAGCTTGATCTGGCAGATCTGCGCTCGGTCGCCGAGGCCGACGCCGACACGTCCCGACAGGCCGCGGTCACCAGACTGGCCGCGGTGGTGATGAAATCGCTGACCGGCGACGGGCTCACCCGCACTCGGGCCCGGATCGAGCTGCTCCTACAGGCCAGCCGCGATCCGGCGATATCCGCTGTCTTTCATGCGAATTCGCAGACCTATCTGGCGTTGCATCGCGAGCTTGCGGAGCGCTCGCGAAGTTCGGACGTCGACCCCTCCGCCGCGGACGACCGGGCTCTGCTCACGGTGATGTTCATCAGCGGACTCATGCTCAGCGCGGCGGCGGGCAGTCAGCCGGTGATCGAGAGGCATCGGCTGGAGTTCCTGCTCGCCCAGATCGCCGAGAGCCGGTCCTGAAGGGGTCGCCTGGGGTTTCGACGGCACGCTGCATGGGTAGCTGACGTTCAATCGGGGGGTCGCGCCGCTGAAACCGATGCGAGGAGCGACCAAATGAATCTGAAGAAATCCGCATTGTCGATGAGCCTGGCCGGGGCCGTGTGCGGCTTCGCCGCGCTCGGCGCGAGTGTGGGCACCGTGCACGCCGACCCGAAGTTTCCGTCCCCGCCCGTGCCTCCCATTCCCGGGCCACCGCCGGTTCCCAAGGTCCACGTGCCGCGGGTCGAGGCACCACGGGTGCCGGATGTCCACGTGAACGTGCCACCGGCCGAGTTGCCGCCACTGCCCAAGGTGAACGTGCCGCCGCCCCCAGCGCCCGCCGTCGACATCAACCTGCCCCGCCTGGCGCCCAACCTGCCCGACGTCGACGCCTACTTCGGCCTGCCGGGCGCTCGCATTCCACCGGGTCAACTGATGAACGCGGCCACCATCAACGGTGTCCCGAACCCGTTCTTCAAGATCCCGCCCGGGCAGCTCAAGAAGATGCGGACCGTCCAGGGTTATCCGAACCCGTTCTTCGACGAGGTTCCGGGCCACTGGGAGATCCCGGCGTCGGTCATACCCGACGCCTGGCCGGGCGTGCCGGGGATCAACGACTACTTCGGCCTGCCGGGCCAGCAGATCGGCCCGGTACAGCTGAGGGCGGAGGCCACCATCAACGGGGTGCGCAACCCGTTCTACGGCATTTCGGCCGATGAGCTGAGGAAACTTCCGACCGTGCAGGGCTTCGAGAATCCGTTCTTCGACGGCGCCCCCGGACACTGGGACATTCCGTAGGAGCTAGTCCGAGGAGCAGGTGGTGTCCGGCGGCGGCACCGTCACGTCGACGAGGTAGCGGGCGGCGATGTCGTCGATGCACTTGTTGCCCTGGAACACCACGGTGTGCTGGGTGCCCTGGAACGTCACCAACGTCCCCCCGAGCTGCTTGGCGAGCTCCACGCCCGCCTGGTACGGCGTCGCGGGATCGTTCGTCGTCGAAACCACCAGCGTCGGCGGCAATCCCTCGACCTTCAGCTCGTGCGGTTCGCTCGTCGGCGGCACCGGCCAGAACGCGCATGTACCCAGCGGAGCGTGCCCGGTGAATTCGCCGTAGCTCATGAACGGCGCAGCCTCCCGAACCCGCCGGTCCTCCTCGGCGACCTTGGCCCGGTCGGTCACCGCCGGCTTGTCCATGCAGTTGACCGCGACTCGCACATCGGTGGAATTGTTGTAGTGGCCCTGCGCATCTCGCCCCATGTACAGGTCGGCCAGCGCGAGCATGGTGTCGCCGGTTCCGCGCTCCATCTCACTGAGCGCCTGCGTCAGATGCCGCCACAGGTTCGGCGAGTACAGCGGCAGGATCGTCCCCACGATCGCGTCGGAGTAGCTCAGCCCCCGCGGATCCCGGGTCTTGAGCGGCTTATCCACCAGCGGGTCGACCAGGCTGTGGTAGACGTCGTTGGCCTTCGCCGGATCGGTGCCCAAAGGGCAGCCCGGGTTCTTGGCGCAGTCGGCGGCATAGTCGTTGAACGCGGTCTGGAAGGCGGCGGCCTGCCGGACGTTGGCCTCGGTGGGATCGGCGTTCGGATCGACCGCGCCGTCGAGGATCATCGCGCGCACCTTGTCCGGATACGCCTCGGCGTACGTGGCGCCGATCCGGGTGCCGTAGGAATAGCCGAGGTAGGTCAACTTCTCGTCACCGAGCGCCTGGCGCATCGCCTCGAGATCCTTGGCCACGTTGACGGTTCCGACGTTGGCGAGGAACTCCTTGCCCATCTTGTCCTCGCAGCGCTGGACGAACTCCTTGGTCTCCTTCTCGATCTCCGCGACGCCCTCCGGCGAATAGTCGACCTGGGGCTCGGCCCGTAGCCGGTCGTTGTCGGCATCGGAGTTGCACCACAGCGCGGGCGTGGAATTGGCGACGCCGCGCGGATCGAAGCCGACGAGGTCGAAGCGCTGCCGCACCGACTCGGGCAACGAGCCGACGACGCTGGCGGCGGCCTCCACACCGGACTCCCCCGGCCCGCCCGGGTTGATGACCAACGAGCCGATCTTGTCGCCGGTGGCCCTGAACCGGATCATCGCGATGCGGGCGACGTCACCGTCGGGGTCGTCGTAGTTCACCGGGACCGACAGCATGCCGCACTCCGCATCGGCGGGAATCCGCGACTCGTCGGGCTGTTCGGTCTGGCACTTGGTCCACTCGATCGGGGTACCGGGCGGCGGAACCGCGACGACGGCGCGGCCGTCCACCAGATGGCTGCATCCGGTGGCCGCGAGCAGCACAGTGGCCGCGAGGACCCCGATCTTGGCGTTCATGGCTCAACATGCTGCCATGAACCCTCATCGCCCCTGGCTAGGGCGCTATCGCGTGGCGGCCAGCAACTCGTCGAGGGCGGCGGAGAAGTCGTCGGCCATATCCCACAGGTCGGGCAGCAGTTCCGGACAGGACACGATGCCGACGTTCAGTGAGCCGGTCAGCGACATGACGGTGATGTTGAGCCCCGACCCGTGGAAGATCGGGCCGAGCGGGTACATCGCCTTGGCCTCGCAGCCCAGGTAGTACAGCGGCACCTGCGGGCCGGGCACGTTGGAGATGACGAGGTTGTGCACCGGCCTGGCCCCGCTGAGCCGGCTCGCGGCGTAGACGCGCATCGCGACACCGAAGACCGCAGGCGCGGCGAACTGCGTCCAGTCTTGCAGCAGGGTTGCGCCGATCGCCGAACTGTGTTGCTTGGCAACGGAATTCGATTCGGCGATCGACTTCAGCCGGGCGGCCGGGTCCTCGATGTGGGTTTCCAACCGCGAGAACATCCCCGACACTTGATTGCGGCCGGGCCGGTCGGATTTGTCGTGCACCGAGACCGGGACCATCGCCACGAGCGAGTTCTCCGGCAGTTGGCCGTGGTCGGCGAGGTACTTGCGCAGCACGCCGGACACCAGCGCCATGACCACGTCGTTGACCTTCACCCCGAAGTGGTTCTTGACGGTCTTGATGTCCTCGAGGTCCAGCTTGGCGAACGCGACGTTGCGGTGCCCGGTGACGTTCATGTTGAACACCGTCCGCGGCGCGGCGAACGGCGGCGCCATCGACAGCCCGGAGCGGGCCCGGCGCACCGTGTCGACCACCGACGTCACCGTCACGGGCAACGCGTTGACCAGTTTCAACGGTCGGGTCGCGAACTTGACCGCGCCGCTGACCGCGATCTCCAGCGAGCTCGCGTCGCCCGGACCGTCGACGGGGTCGGGCGGCGGCGCGTCAGGTTCGGTGCTGCACAGCTGCGACATCAGGCTCGCGCCGGTGACGCCGTCGACGCCGGCGTGGTGCACCTTCGTCATGACGACGAGGCGCCCGCCGTCCTGCGGATTGGTGCCGTCGATGTTCTCGATCACCCACTTCTCCCACAGCGGGCGGCTGCGGTCGAGCGGGAGCGACGCGATGTGGCCGCAGATCTCGGCGAGCTCGCGCGGCCCGCCGGGCGCGGGCAGCCCGATGCGGTGCAGGTGCCGGTCGACGTCGAAGTCCTTGTCCTCCACCCACACCGGATGGTCGAGGTTGAACCGGCTGTCGGCGAGCTTCTCGCGGAATTCCGGCATCGCCTTGATGCGTTGGTTCAGCGCCTCACGGAACCGATCGAACGTGTAGCCGCCGGGCATCGTCGAGGTGTCGAGTTCGAGGATCGAGCACACATGCAGCGGCTGCTGCGCGGTCTCGAGGTAGAGGAAACTGGCGTCGAGCCCGCTGAGCCGTTGCATGCCGCCGATGCTATGCCCGGTGACGGCGGGTGTGAGCAAATCCACTCAACAGCCCTTTTAACATCTCGGACACCAAGTGGCAGACTTGGTGGGTCAGACGAACCCGGGGACCGTACATCGGCCTCGAGGATTCGACCCGACCCACCCAATTGGGGGACAACGATGTCTGAGCAGACCGTGTACGGGACTGCCTCGTCCGCTCCGCGCACCAAAACCCGCACTCTCCACCTCCAGAAGTGGAAAGCCGAAGGCCACAGGTGGGCCATGCTCACCGCCTACGACTACTCCACCGCGCGCGTCTTCGATGACGCCGGCATCCCGGTGCTGCTGGTCGGCGACTCGGCCGCGAACGTCGTCTACGGCTACGACACCACCGTGCCCGTCACGATCGACGAGCTGATCCCGCTGGTCCGCGGTGTGGTCCGCGGTGCCCCGCACGCGCTGGTCGTCGCCGACCTGCCGTTCGGCAGCTACGAAGGCGGGCCGCAGCAGGCGCTCGCGACCGCCACCCGGTTCCTGAAGGAGACCGGCGCGCACGCGGTCAAGCTCGAGGGCGGCGAGCGCGTGGCCGAGCAGATCGCGACGCTGAGCGCCGCGGGCATCCCGGTCATGGCGCACATCGGCTTCACCCCGCAGAGCGTCAACGGGCTGGGCGGCTTCCGGGTCCAGGGCCGCGGCGACGCCGGCGAGCAGACCGTTCACGACGCCATCGCCGTGCAGGAAGCCGGTGCGTTCGCGGTCGTCATGGAGATGGTGCCCGCCGAGCTGGCCACCCAGATCACCGGCAAGCTGACCATCCCCACCATCGGGATCGGCGCGGGCCCGAACTGCGATGCGCAGGTGCTGGTGTGGCAGGACATGGCGGGCATGACGAGCGGCAAGACCGCGAAGTTCGTGAAGCGGTTCGGCGCCGTTGGTGACGAATTGCGCCGCGCCGCAGAGCAATACGCCGACGAGGTCGCCAGCGGGGTGTTCCCCGCCGACGAGCACTCGTTCTAGGCGAACTCCGCTTTCCGCTTGGCCAAAAAGGCGTCGACGCCTTCGCGTCCGTCGCTCGAGCCGGCGCGTGCGGCGATCAGCCGGCCCTCGAGCTCCATCTGTTCTTCGAGGCCGTTGCCGAAGGTGCCGAGCAGCAACTGCTTGACCCCACCGTTGGAGCCGGCCGACGTGGCCGCCATCTGATCGGCGAGCTTCGCCGCCCGCTCGGCCAGTTCGCCGTCCGCGACGACCTCGGTCACCAACCCCCACTGCGACGCCTCCTGCGCCGACAGGGTGCGGTTGGTCAGCATGAGCTCCTTGGTCTTGGTGATACCGATGAGCCGAGGCAGGTAGTAGGACGCGCTGCCGTCGGGGCTGAGGCCGACGCGGGTGTAGGCCATGGTGAACGACGCGGACTCGGCGGCCAGCACCAGGTCGCCGGTCACCGCGAGCGAGAATCCCGCACCGGCGGCAGTGCCGTTCACCGCGGTGATGACCACCGCGTTCATCCGGGCGAAGGTCGATATCGCGCGGTGCAGGTCGTCGGCGACGCCCTTGATGTGTGCACCGCGGTCGTCGGCGTCCGCGAAATCCTTCAAATCACCGCCCGCGCAGAAGAACCGGCCCGAGCCGGTGAGGACCACGACCTTGGTCGCAGCGTTGTCGCACCGCTTGGCAGCGTCGGCCAGCTCACGAGTCATGGTGCCGTTCATGCCATTTGCCGCATCGGGTCGGTTGAGGGTGATGCGGGTGATGGCGCCGGTCTGCTCGACGGTCAGCGTTTCGTAATCGGTCACAGTGGGACCTTATATTCGCCGCCCTCCCCGATGTTCACCTGCGTGTGGCAATCTGTCTCGCACCATGGGCAAATCGGGCGAGTCGGCGCGGCATCTGGAGGTCGAGCGCAAGTTCGACGTGGGCGAATCGACAGTATCGCCGTCGTTCGAAGGGTTGTCGTCGGTGGTTCGCGTCGAACGGTCGCCGACACACCATCTGGAGGCCGTGTACTTCGACACCCCCGACCACGACCTCGCGGCGCGGCGCATCACGCTGCGCAGGCGCACCGGCGGTCCGGACGACGGCTGGCACCTCAAGCTGCCCGCCGGGCCCGACGCGCGGACCGAGGTCAGGGAACCGCTGGGTGAGGACGCTCTGGATGAGGACACTGGGGTGCCGGATGCGCTGCGCGACATCGTGCTGGCGATCGTGCGTGACCGTCCGCTGCAGCCCGTCGCCCGCATCTCCACCCGACGCACCGTCGACCTGCTCTACGGTGCCGACGGTGCGCCGGTGGCGGAGTTCTGCGACGACGAGGTGAGCGCCTCCGCCGAGCCCGACGGCCCGGAGCAGGTGTGGCGCGAGTGGGAGCTCGAACTGGCCGACGGCGCCGACCGCGAGCTGCTGGACCGGCTGTCGAACCGGTTGATCGACGCAGGTGCCGAGCCCGCAGCGAGCGGTTCGAAACTGGCGCGGGTACTGGATTCGGCGCAGGAGGACGCGTCGCAACCGTCGGACGCGGTGCACCGAGCGGTGGCCGAACAGGTCGAGCAGCTGATCGAGTGGGACCGCGCGGTGCGTGCGGACGTCGAGGATTCGGTGCACCAGATGCGGGTGACGACGCGCAAGATCCGCAGCGTGCTGCAAACCTCGCGCGAGGCGTTCGGCATCTCCGACGACGCGTGGATTCTCGACGAGCTGAGACAGCTTGCCGCGATCCTCGGAGTGGCGCGCGACGCCGAAGTGCTGGCCGAACGCTACGCGAAGGCCCTCGATGAGCTGCCGGAAGAGCTGGTCCGCGGACCGGTGCGGGAGCGCCTGGTCGGCGGCGCCGAGCGGCGCTATGCGGCCGGGCTGCGCCGTTCGTTGATCGCGATGCGCTCGCAGCGGTATTTCCGGCTGCTCGACGCGCTCGAAGGGTTGGTCGCCGCAGAACCGGTTCCGGCGCAGGACGAGGACGAGCGCAGTCAGGCGACGATCGACGCGGCCTACAAACGTGTGCGCAAGGCGGCGAAGGCCGCTGCGGAGGCGGACGAGGACAAGGACGAGGCACTGCATCGAATCCGCAAGGGCGCCAAGCGGCTTCGGTACACCGCGGCGGCGACCGGTCAGGGCAAGGTGTCCGATCGAGCCAAGAAGATCCAGTCGATGCTGGGCGATCACCAGGACAGCGTGGTCAGCCGGACGCACCTGAGCCAGCAGGCCGAGGCGGCCCACGCCGCGGGCGAGGACACGTTCACCTACGGTCTACTCTTCCGGATCGAGGAGGAGCTTGCGCAGCGCTCGCGTGAGCAGTTGGACCGCGCGCTCAAGAAGCTCGCCAAGGCGGTGCGCAAGGCGCGCTGACCGAGGCCGGACTGGCCGCGCCGGTGCAGGGCGGATGAGTTGGCCTGTAAGCCGGATTCTGTCCCGCACCACCGCGGCTGACCGCGGCGGCGAGGTGGCGACCATCCATCTGGACACACCGTCACCGGGTGCCTCGAGCGGCCTACCCGCAGGCTCGGGCGAGCAACCCTCGGGCGCCTGCGCGGCCGCAACCAGGTTGCGGCCTTCTTGGCCTTGCTTCGGGTGGGGTTTGCCTAGCCACTCCGGTCACCCGGAATGCTGGTGCGCTCTTACCGCACCGTTTCACCCTTACCACCCCGAGTCCGAAAACCCGGTGGTGGCGGTCTGTTTTCTGTGGCACTTTCCCGCGAGTCACCTCGGATTGCCGTTAGCAATCACCCTGCTCTGTGAAGTCCGGACTTTCCTCGAAACCCAGGCGAACCTGGATCCCGCGGCCGCCCAGCCAACTCATCCGCTGGTTCAACGTAGCGCCTGTCGCCGCTGTTCCGCGAGTTCGACATACTTGGCGCATGGCGCAGGTGCCTCCGGCGCGCTATCTGATGCGCGCCAAGGATCTGGTCGACGCGCGGTACGCCGAGGCGATCACCGTCGACGACCTAGCCGCGGCCGCGGGTCTGTCCCGCGCGCACTTCAGCAGGATGTTCACCCGCACCTTCGGGGAAACGCCGCGGGCTTATCTGCAGACCCGCCGCCTGGAACGCGCCGCGGCGCTGCTGCGCAACACCGATCGCTCGATCGCCGACATCTGCGTGATGGTGGGGTTGCAGAGCGTGGGCTCGTTCACCACCAGCTTCGCCCGGGTGTACGGGCTGCCGCCTGCCGCGTACCGGGCCAGTCTGCCGCCGGCGGCGATTCACGCCCGGGTGCCGAGTTGCATCCTCAAGCGCGACACCCGGCCTCCCGCCGACAGCCGCGTGCGTAAGACAGCACACGGGGAGAAGACGCAGAACACCGACCGGTCGTAGCGTCGAGCCATGATCAAAATCGCAAGCGCCCACTTGTGGGTACACGACCAGGAAGCGGCATTGAAGTTCTGGACCGAGAAGGTCGGTATGGAAGTGCGGCAGGATGTTTCGCTGCCCGACGTGGACGGGCTGTTCCGATGGCTGACCGTCGGGCCGCCCGGTCAAGACGATGTGTCGATCGTGTTGATGGCCGTACCCGGCGAACCGGTCATGGACGAGGCGACCCGCAAGCAGGTGCTGGACCTGACCGCCAAGGGCTTCGCGGGGACGGTGTTCCTGACGACCGAGGACTGCCAGGCCTCCTATGAGGAAATGCGTTCGCGCGGAGTCGACTTCACCGAGGAACCACACGAAATGCCCTACGGTGTCGACTGCGGGTTTCGCGATCCGTCCGGTAACAGCGTGCGCCTGACGCAACTCGCCGACATCTCGGCCATCACGGGATAGCGCGTGCGGATTCCCACCGCTGCGCTCGCCTCGGCGGCGTTCTTCGTGGCCGCACCCGGCACGTTCGTCGGGCTCGGCCCGTGGTTGATCACGCGCTGGGAGTTGTCCGACGCTCCGGCATGGCGGATGGTCGTGGGCGGGATCGTGGTCATTGTCGGCCTGATCCCGCCCATCCACGCGTTCGTCGAATTCGTCAGGGCCGGTGGCACTCCCATGCCCGTAGCACCCACGCAACGTTTGGTCGTGACGGGCTTCAACCGGTTCGTCCGCAATCCGATGTACGTCGGGTTGATCGTCGCGATCCTCGGTCAGGCAGTGCTTTTCGGCAGCCTGTGGCTCGTGCTCTATGCGGCGATCGGGTGGGCGGTCACCGCGTCGTTCGTGCGTTGGTACGAAGAACCGACGCTGGTGCGAACGTACGGGGCGCAATACGAGACGTATCGCGCAAACGTGCGCGCGTGGCTCCCCCGGCTGACGCCGTGGACGCCGGTTGGGGACGTCAGCGGTTAGGCCACGTCGCGCGCGGCGCCGGTCCTCCCGGCGGGGCGGGCTTGAGGTTCGCGCCGGGAACCTGCGAGTTCTGCCAGGCCGACATGCACAGCCCGATCCTGCCGGGTTTACACCAGCCTCCCGTGCCCGGAATTCCGAGCGTGGTTTGGGATTGCGCCCAGCACACCCCGGTCCGCTGATCCCACACCTCGCTGGCCTTGCACTGGGCGTGCGCGGCCGGAGCGGTCACGAGGGGCGACGACAGCAGCACGACGCTGCACACCGAAGCCAGTAGGAGGACTGGTGCCGTGGTCCGGATTCTCATATCGATGCGTCTCCGTCGGTAAGCGGGGTCCTGGGGTCTCGGAGCGAGCGGCCGGTCATGACGGCGGGGTGATGGTCGTCTGTTCGTCGATGACCTTGATGGCGTCGAGCACGGCGTTCTGTTCGGTTTCGGGACTGTCCGCATTCAGCTGCAGGACGAAGATGCCGTCCGATGCCGGCACCACGACGGTCTTCTGGGCGACGAATCGCTTCTGGCCGTCGTTCATGAACGTGCCTGCGTACGAAAGGGCATCGAAGCCACCGAGTTTGCCCCTCTCGGGCGCCGCCAACGGCTTGAACTCGGCCATGTCCTCCAGCTGCTCCGGGGCGTATTCGAAGATCTTCGCCTGATCTACGTTGCCGGTGAGCTTCGAGGCGATCGCGTACATGTCCGGCGGGTCATTCGGATCCTTCGGGCTGTCGTAGGCGATGGCGCCGTAGGCCCATTCCGGCGTCGCCTCACCCGCGTCGCTCCATCCGGGCGGCAGCGGGAAGTCGAATGTCGGGGTTCCCGGTTCCCCCGGCTTGATCGGCGTTTCGGCGATCCCACTGTCGGTGATGTATTCGTTGATCGTGTCGTCGTCGTCGGCGGCGGGACTGGGTGTGGCCGTCGCCGTGCCGGTCTCGCTGGTGGCCGATGTCGTGGTCGTTGCTGACGTATCAGCGTCGGAACCGCAGCCGACGAGTCCAAAGCTCAGTGCGATGGCGAAAAGACCCGCCGCCGTCCCTACGGGGAGATTCTTCATCGGCTCGCCGCCTCCTACGGTTCTTGTTCACACGCCGAGGATTGATCTTGAAAGCGAGCCTAATGGGTAAGCACCGAAAATTTTCTACTTCGTCAATTTTCAGAACGGTGGGGGCTTGTAGATGACCGCGAGCCACGCCTGATGCTGCCGTTCCTCCTCGGCGATCAGCTCGCTCCGTCGCCGCCGTTCGGCGTCGATGCGGTCGAGGCGATCTTGTTGTCGGGTTTGTCTGCGGCGAGGCATCATTGCCATGCGGTCGGGGTTCTCGGGCGGAGGCGCGGCGACCGTGGGGACGCCGGTGGGCTGGCCGAGCACGGGAAACATGCTCGCGCCGTGAGGTTCTGACCGGTACACGTGGCCGGTCGGAGCGGTGAGAACGATTGTGCCGTCGCTAAGCTGTTCATCCTTCCAGCCACCGCTGCCGCAATAGAACGTCTTGATCAGATGGTGAATACGGCAGTAGTGCTTGGTGTTCGACGGATGCGTCGGACCGTACGGCCACGGCACCGTATGGTCCACATCGCATTTCGACACCGGCCTGTCGCATCCGGGCCAGCGGCACGTCAGATCCCGCCACTGCAGGAAGTCGGTCAACTTGGCGCTGGGCCGATACCCGGTGCCGGCGTTGCCGTTCGCCACGGCAGCGTCGGCGGCCGGCACGTCAACCGGCTTAAGTTCGGCATTGCGCACAAGCCCGCGGACCGACTCGGCCGGCAGAATCCCGAAACCCGGCAGATATCCCGGCGTGTTCCCGGACCCGTCCACCGTGGCCTGCTCGGCGAGAACATGGATCACCGCCGCGGACGCCGCGGCGCGGTAGGCGGCCGCCGGGCACTCGTCGGAGCCACACTGACACGCCAGCGTGGCCTCGAGCCGCGACAGCGGACCCACGGCGTCGGCACGGCGCTGAGACTTCGTCCGCGGATCGTTCTCACACACGGTGGCCGCCAACGCATCCAGCCGCGCATCCAGCGAGGCACCGTCCTCGGCGCGCAACTTGCCACCCAGGAACGCCAATCCCGCGGTATCGACAGGGCTGATCTCGACGTAGCGATGCTGATCGGCTTCCGGCGGTACCCGCACCGCGGCGGGGTCGAATTCGGCGATGAACAGATCGATGCGGTCGCGCAGCTTTGGTTTGGACAGCTTCATCCACTTGTCGACCCGCCATGCCAACGCCTCATCGAGGTTCACCATGACGTCGTCGTCGACGTTCTCGGTGCGCGCGACGATCGTCGACACCATCCGATAATCGATCACACCCCGACAGAACCGCCTGAGGACCTGCGGCAGCCGATCCCGCAGTGCGATCGCGACCTCGACCTGACCGACCGCTCGCGCATGGCTGATGTTCTGCACCGGCGCGATCTCGGCCGCCACCGCCGCGATCGCATCGGCCACGTAGAACCGCGACTCGACCATCTCGGGATTGCGCCTGGCGAACAACTCACCGACCAACGACAACCGGCGCCCCATCGCCGCCGACTCCTCGCGCGCCTCTTCACCCATGAAGGTGATGAGATCGGCATCCGAGGCGTCTTCGAACATGCTTTCGACACTAGTCCTGCCCACTGACGTGTCGACACGAAAATCGTGACCCTGTGGATCAATTCGCTGTCTGGGAGAACCTCACGAAATGTCGATCCCGGGCGTCTACTGGGTATGCATCGCCAAATGGCGCATTCGCAATGGCACGCGCGTGTCGCCGCCGCCGATTGGGACGCCGTCGTCACCGAACTCGACGCCACCGGCGGCGTCCTGCTTCCACGCCTACTGACCAAGCCCGAGAGCGCCGCGCTGAAGCGCCTCTACATCGACGACGAGAGCTTCCGTTCGACCGTCGACATGGCCCGCCACCGCTTCGGCGAGGGCGAGTACCGCTACTTGCGCGAGCCCTACCCCGAACCGGTCCAAGCGCTCAGGCGGGCGCTGTATCCGCGGCTCCTCCCGATCGCGCGGGACTGGTGGGCCCGATTGGGCCGCCCCGCGCCTTGGCCCGACCAATTCGACGACTGGCTCGACATCTGCCACGCCGCCGGCCAGACCAAATCGACCGCGCTCATGCTCAAATACGGACCCGGTGACTGGAATGCGCTGCACCGAGACCTCTACGGCGATCTGGTGTTTCCGCTACAGGTCGTGATCAACCTCAGCGAACCGGGCGTCGACCACACCGGTGGTGAGTTCCTGTTGGTCGAACAACGCCCCCGCGCTCAGTCGCGCGGCACATCGACCCTGCTGCCCCACGGGCGCGGCTACGTCTTCACCACCCGGGAGCGGCCGTGCGGTCGGCGCGCGGATGGTCCGCCGCGCCGGTACGGCACGGGGTGTCGGTGGTGCGCTCCGGAGAGCGATACACGCTCGGGCTCATCTTCCACGACGCCGCATGAACCGATCGATGCAGCGGGTAGCTCAGCGTCGCCGCAACACGATCACGTTGTCGGCCCACTGCGCGGTCTCGCCGTCCGGGGTCGTCACGTCACGCACCGGTTTGCGGATCTCGGCCGGATCCCATTCGGAATCAGGGAGATTCAGCGCTGCGACCACCTCCTCGGGCGGCGTGAACGTGTGGTGGTGGTCATGGAGCTCCGACAGCCACGGCGGCGGCGACCCGTGGTCGACGATCAGCAGGAGCCCGCCCGGACGGACCGCCCGTGCCGCGGCGCCGAAGATCGCCGTCCGGTCGAGCGGGAAAGTGGAGTGCAGGAACTGCGCGTTCACCAGATCGAACTCGCCCTCGGGGAAACTGTCCAAGAGGTCGTGCTGTGCGAAGTCGATGCGGTCGGCGACCCCGCGCGCGGCGGCGTCTTCGGCGGCGCGCTGCAAGGCGGTTTCTGCGATGTCGACGGCGAGGACCCGCCATCCCCGTTCGGCGAGCCACATCGCGTCCCCGCCCTCGCCGCTGCCCAGGTCCAGCGCGGTCCCGGGCTCGAGGTTCGAGGTGACCTCAACGAGGCGAACGTTCGGCCGCCCGCTCCAGATCCGGTCCTGCGAGCTGTAGCGCTCTTCCCAATGTTGTTTGGCGTCAGGCGTTGACATATCCACTCCCTTCCAGCACGACCGCCGGGAAATCCTCCTCCATCAGGCTCTGCACGACGGCGGCGGCCGCGGCCGAGCCGGACGCCACCGCGGTGGCCACCTGCGGCATCTGGGCGACCACATCACCGGCGGCGAAAACCCGTTGCGCACTGGTCCGATACAGAGCATCGACCTGAACCGGGTTTGGCGCCAGCGGCGTCGGCTCCGCCGCAGCGGCGCCCAGTTGCTCGGCGAGCGGTGACCGCTGGTGCAACGTCGTCGCCACCAGAAGACCCTTGCGCGGCAACCGGTCGCCGTCGGCGAACACGATGGCCGTCAGATCTCCTGCCGCGGAATCCAATTCGGCTACCGGCCGCTCATCGATCATCACACCCGCCGCGGCCAGCCGTTCACGCTGCGCGTCATCGAGATCGGCCGGACCATCGGTCAGCAGAATGACGTCGTCGCTCCAGAGACGCAACAGCAGCGACGAATGCACCGCGCGCTCACCACGCGCCAGCACCGCCAGAGGCTGATCGCGCACTTCCCATCCGTGGCAGAACGGGCAGTGAAACACCGACCGTCCCCACAGCTCCGCCAGCCCAGGCAGTGACGGCGGCCGGTACTCCATACCGGTGGCCAACAACACCCGCCTGGTCCGCTCGACCCGGCCGTCGTCCATCCGCAGGACCAACCCGTTCTCGGCTCGCTCACCGGCGACGATGTCGCCCGCCACGACCTCCACGGACGGATACGCCGACAATTCTTCGCGGCCCAACGCGTACAGTTCCGCGGGCGGTCGGCCGTCATGGCCCAGCAGCCCGCCGATGCCATGCGCGGCCAGGTTGCTCTGCGCACCCGCATCGACCAGCAGTGTGCGGCGCCGGGCCCGGCCGAGCACCAATGCGGCGCTCAACCCGGCGGCACCGCCGCCGACGATCACGCAATCCCAATCTTTGTCCATACGACCACCTTGCATTCGCTTCACCCAGGATGCCAAGCTCTATTGCCATGCAGGCAAACGATGAGGACGGCGTCGACGCCCGGGTGCGCCGCAGACTGCGCGAACTGCGCACCCGGCACGGCCTGACCCTCGAAGAGGTCGCCCGGCGCTCGAACATCGACGTGTCGACGCTGAGCCGGCTGGAATCCGGCAAGCGCCGCCTCGCCCTGGACCACCTGCCGAGACTGGCCGCAGCGCTGTCGGTCAGCACCGACGAACTGCTTCGCGCCCCGGAAGCCGAGGATCCGCGGGTGCGCAGCGGATCTCACACCGCACACGGGATCACCTACTGGCCGCTGACCCGACAGGCCGCAGGCGGTCTACACGCGTTCAAGATCCGGATCAGTGCCCGGCGCCGCAACCCGCCCACCGAACTCCCCGTGCACGAGGGCCAGGACTGGATGTACGTACTGTCCGGTCAGCTGCGTCTGATCCTCGGCGAACGGGACTTCACCGTGAAACCCGGTGAGGCGGTGGAATTCTCGACATGGACACCCCACTGGTTCGGCGCGGTCGACGGCCCGGTCGAGGCCATCACCATCTTCGGGCCGCACGGCGAGCGGCTCCACTTACACGACTAGTCCAGGTACGCCGTCTGATTGACCAGCCGCACCGATGCCGCACCGTCGGGATAGAACTCGGCGATCGACAACGACGCGAGGTCGAGGTGCAGGCGGTACAGGATGTTCGGGCCCCCGTCGAGCGCCATCCGCAGCAGCGTCTTGATCGGCGTCACGTGCGACACCACCAGCACCGTCTCCCCCGCATGCTCGGTGATGATCCGCGCCCGGGCCCTTCCGACCCGCTCGGCCGCGGAATCGAAGCTCTCACCCTCCGGGGGCGCCAGGGAAGTATCGCGCAGCCAGCGCCGGTGCAGATCCGGATCCCGTTCCGCTGCTTCGGTGAACGTCAGACCCTCCCACGCTCCGAAATCGGTCTCGATCAGATCGTCGTCCACGGTGACGTCGAGCCCCAGCACCTTGGCCGCCGCCGCCGCGGTGTCGTAGGCGCGCTGCAACGGCGACGTGACGACCGCTGCGACGCCGCCCCGCTGCCCGAGGTACTGCGCGGCGGCTTCGGCCTGACGACGCCCGAGGTCGGTCAGCGCCGGGTTGCCGCGTCCCGAATACCGACGGTCGACAGACAATTCGGTCTGGCCGTGGCGGAGCAACAGCAACCGCGTCGGCGCACCCCGCGCACCGCTCCACGCGGTGGGGTTCGACGCCTGATGCGGCTTGGATTCCTCCCCACTCGTGGGCATTTCGGCCGCCGCGTCCATCGCCTCGTTGGCCAACCGGTCGGCGTGGCTGTTCTCCGCGCGCGGAATCCACTGATAGGTCACGCGGTCGAACCGGGCCGCCAGCGCCGTGGCCTGCTGGTGCAGAGGCGCGATGTCCGGGTGCTTGACCTTCCACCGGCCAGACATCTGCTCCACCACCAGCTTCGAGTCCATCAACACGTCGACCTCGGTGGCACCCAGGCTCGCCGCCTCGCTCAACCCGGCGATCAGGCCCCGGTACTCGGCGACGTTGTTGGTGGCGCGCCCGATCGCTTCCTTGCTCTCGGCGAGCACCGCGCCGTGGTCGGCCGACCACACCACCGACCCGTAGCCGGCCGGCCCGGGGTTCCCGCGCGAACCGCCGTCCGCCTCGACGATCACCTTCACGCGCCGAACCCCTTGACCCGCAACAGGATCGCACCGCATTCGGGGCAACGGAGCACCTCGTCGTCGGCCGCCGCGGAGATCCGCGCCAACTCCCCCTTGTCGATCTCGATCCGGCACGCGCCGCACCGGCGGCCCTGCAACTGACCAGCACCCGCGCCGCCGCGGGCGCGCTGGCGTTCGTAGAGCCCCACCAGATCGGCGTCGAGCGCCGCGACCAGCTCATCGCGCCGCGACAGGCTCTGGTGACGATGCTGATCCAATTCGGAGCGCACCTCATCGCAGGCGGTCTGCGCGACGCCCAGATCGTGCTGCAGGTCGTCGATCTTCGTCAAAGCCTCTTGTTGGTCGCGCTGCAACTCCTCGCGCCGCTCCATCACCTCGAGCTGAGAATCCTCCAGCGCGGCCTGCCTGCGCTCCAACGTGTCGAGTTCGTGCTGCAACTCGGTGAGCTGTTTGGCATCCACCGACCCGCCCGCGAGCAGCTTTCGGTCCCGCTCCTCGCGCTGGCGCACCGAGTCGATCTCGGATTCGAACTTGGCGACCTGCGCGTCGAGATCCTCGATGGCGATCTGCAGTGCGGCCAGCCGGTCGTTGGCCTCCCGGTGTGCGGCTTGAACCTCCTCGAGCCGACGCTGTTCGGCGAGGTTCTTCACCCGGTGCTCGAGGCGAGCGAGGGTGGCATCGAGTTCGGCCAACTCGAGTAGCGACTGTTGTTGTCCTACGTCAGCTTTCATACTCAACTTTCGACGTTCCATGGATCGGTGCGCACATCCGAGACCCGCACGGGCAGTGCGTCACCGAAGTGCGCCCGCAGCAGGTCCGCGGCCTGGCCGCACCACGGGTACTCGCTGGCCCAGTGCGCGACGTCCACGAGCGCGACTTCGGAGGCGCGTCGATGTTCGTCGGCGGGATGGTGCCGCAGATCCGCCGTCACGTACGCGTCGACACCGGTGCGGGCGACGAGGCCGAGCAGCGAGTCCCCCGCTCCGCCGCACACCGCGACCCGCGACACCTGCGCGTCCGGATCGCCGGCGGCGCGCACCCCCCAGGAGGTGGCGGGCAGCGCCCGACGCACGCGGGACACAAACGCCGACAACGGTTCCGGGCGGTCCAGCACCCCGATCCGCCCCGGGCCCGCATTACCCGGGATCGGTGCGAGCGCGAAGACGTCGAATGCGGGTTCCTCATAGGGATGCGCCCCCCGCATCGCGGCCAGCACATGACCGCGCAATCGTGCGGGGGCGATGACCTCCACCCGGTCCTCGGGAACGTGTTCGACGGATCCCACGCTGCCGATCGCCGGTGACGCGCCGTCGTGCGGCAGGAACTGCCCCGTGCCGGTCGTGGTCCAGCAGCAGTGCGAGTAGTCGCCGATGCGGCCGGCGCCCGCGGCGAACATGGCCTCCCGCAGCGCCTCGGAGTTCTCGGCGGGTACGAAGACGACCCACTTGTCGAGGTCGGATTCCGCGCTCGCGGGGGCCAGCACCTCTTCGACGGTCAGCCCGAGCGTCTCGGCCAGCGCGTCGGAAACGCCGGGTGACGCGGAGTCGGCATTGGTATGGGCGGTGAACAGCGCCCGTCCGCTGCGAATCAGCCGGTGGATCAGGGCGCCCTTGGCGGTGCTGGCCGCCACGGTGTCGACCCCGCGCAGCAGAAGGGGGTGATGCGCGAGCAGCAGGCCCCGGTCGGGCACCTCCGCGACGACGTCGGCGGTGGCGTCGACGGCCACCGTCACCGTCTCGACCGTCTCCGACGGGTCCCCGCAGACCAGGCCGACCGAATCCCAGTCCTGCGCCAACTCCGGCGGATACGCCGCCTCCAACACGTCGATGATGTCGCCGAGACACGCGCTCATCGCAGCGCCTCGGTCATCGCCTCGACCAGCACCGGCCATTCGGGCCGGACCGCCGCGCGCAGGAACTGGCCGCCGTCGAGCCCGACGAACGTGTCGCAGCGGCGCACCGCAATGCCTTTGCGGTCCAGATATTTTCGCATCAGTTCGGCATCCGGCACGGAGAACAGGACGAAGGGGGCCGAACCGCAGACGACATGCACGCCGATGCTAGTCAATCCGGCCACCATCTCGGCGCGCACCTCCGTCAGGCGCCGGGCGGCACGGTCGGCCTCGGCCACCGCCTCCGGCGAGTTGCACGCGGCGATGGCCTCCAATTGCAGCGTGCCCAGTGGCCAGTGCGGCCGGCGCGCCGTCAGCCGCACCAGCACCTCGGACGGGCCGAGCGCGTAGCCGACCCGCAGCCCCGCCAGCGCCCACGTCTTGGTCAGACTGCGCAGCACCACGACGTCGGGCAGCGCCTCGCCGGCCAGCGATTCGGGTTCACCGGGTATCGCGTCGGCGAACGCCTCGTCGACCACCACGATGCGGCCCGGGCGCCGCAGCGCGCGCACCTGCTCGCGGGTGTGCAGCACTCCGGTCGGATTCGTCGGGTTCCCCACGACGACGAGGTCCGCGTCGTCGGGCACCGCGTCCGCGCGAAGGGTGTACGGCGGTTGGAACACCACGTGGGTGAAGGGGACCCCGGCCGCGGCCAGCGCCGCCTCCGGTTCGGTGAACGACGGCGCGATCAGCACGGCCCGCCGGGGTCGCAGGTCGGCCAGGCGCGCGAAGCCCTCGGCGGCGCCCGCCAGCAGCGCGACCTCGTCGACGGGACGGCCGTGCCTGCGCGCGACCGCCTCGAGCGCGCGCTGCTCGTCGGCGGCGCCCGGATACCTGCCCAACTCGCTCAGCCGGGCCGCCAGGCGGTCGACCAGCCACGACGGCGGCGCGTCGGTGCGGACGTTGACGGCGAAGTCCAGCATCCCGGGCGCGACGGCCTGGTCGCCGTGGTAGCGCGCGGCAGCGCGCGAAGGACTCGCCACAGCACGACACTAGTGCGCCGACCGGCGGAGTTCTGCGATCGGGGAGAATGGACGCGTGACCGACACGCTGTCGACCGGCCTGTCCACCGGCCCGTCCCCCGCAACCGAGGCGACCCGCCCCGAACTGGTGATCTTCGACCTCGACGGCACCCTGACCGACTCGGCGCAGGGCATCGTCTCGAGCTTTCGCCACGCGCTGGGATCCGTGGGCGCCAAGGTGCCCGATGGCGACCTCGCCACGATGATTGTCGGCCCGCCGATGCACCACACGCTGGGGCGCCTCGGCCTCGGGGCGAAGACCGACGAGGCGATCGCGGCCTACCGCGCCGACTACGTCGACCGCGGCTGGGCGATGAACGAGGTCTTCGACGGCATCCCGGCGCTGCTCGCCGACCTGCGCGCGGCCGGTGTGCGGCTGGCCGTCGCCACCTCTAAGGCCGAGCCGACCGCCCAGCGGATCCTCGCGCACTTCGGCCTCGCCGACTGCTTCGAGGTGATCGCCGGCGCGAGTGTCGACGGCTCGCGCGCCCGCAAGGTCGACGTCGTCGCCCACGCGTTGACCCAACTGGGCACCGTGCCCGAGCGGACCCTCATGGTCGGCGACCGGTCACATGACGTCGAAGGCGCCGCCGCACACGGAATCGACACCGTGATCGTCGGGTGGGGCTACGGCAAGGGCGATTTCGACGAGCCCGACGCCGCCGCGCCGGCCGCGCACGTCGCGACGGTTGCGGACCTGCGTGAGGTGTTGGGTGTCTGAACTGCTGCACGTGACGTTCGTCTGCTCGGGCAACATCTGCCGGTCGCCGATGGCCGAGAAGATGTTCGCCCATCAGATCTCGGAGCGCGGCCTGGGCCATGTGGTCCGGGTGACCAGCGCGGGCACCGGCGGTTGGCACGCGGGTGAACCCGCCGACCGCAGGGCCACGCACGTGTTGCGCGAGCACGGGTATCCGACCGCGCATCGCGCCGCGCAGGTCAACGAGGATCACATGTCCGCCGACCTGGTGATCGCGCTGGGCCGCAACCACGTTCGGATGCTCAACGACCTTGGTGTGCCCGCCGACCGGATCCGGATGCTGCGGTCGTTCGATCCGCGATCGGGCGCCCATGCGCTGGACGTCGAGGACCCCTACTACGGCGACCACGCCGACTTCGAGGACGTCTTCGCCGTCATCGAGGCGTCGCTGCCCGGCCTGCACAAATGGGTCGACGCGCAACTCGCCGGCAGGGGGCTCGCCAGCTGATGCGCCGGTGGACGTTCCTGCTGCGGCCGTCATGGCTGGCGTTGTTCGTCGTGGTGGCGGGCTTCGCCTACCTGTGCTTCACGGTGCTGGCGCCGTGGCAGCTGGGCAAGAACTCCAAGACCTCGCGCGAGAACGCGCAGATCTCGCATTCGCTGAAGGCCGATCCCGTACCGCTCACTTCTCTACTGCCAGAGCAAGATTCGGCGGCACCGGAGGACCAGTGGCGACGCGTCACGGCGAGCGGGCGCTATCTGCCCGAGGGGCAGGTGCTCGCGCGGCTGCGCATGGTCGAAGGTGAACCCGCGTTCGAGGTGCTCGTGCCGTTCGCGGTCGACGGCGGGCCGACCGTCCTGGTCGACCGCGGATACGTCCGGCCGATACAGGCTTCGGGCGTGCCCGAGATCCCGCCGGCGCCGGACGGTACGGTCACCATCGCCGCGCGGCTGCGCGACTCCGAGGGGCTGGCCCAGGGCAAGGAGCCGTTCCGCCAGGACGGCATCCAGCAGGTGTACTCGATCAACACCGGACAGATCTCGTCGCTCACCGGTATCCCGCTGGCCGGTTCGTATCTGCAGTTGGAGCCCGACCAGCCGGGTGGGCTCGGCGCGATCCCGCTGCCCCACCTCGACGCCGGACCGTTCCTGTCGTACGGCATCCAGTGGATCGCGTTCGGCATCATCGCGCCGATCGGGCTGGGCTACTTCATCTACGCCGAGGTGCGCCAGCGCAGGCTGGAGAAGGCCGCACGGGAGGCGGCGCAAGCCAAGCCCGACGCGCCGCTCAGCACGGAGGACAAGCTCGCCGACCGGTACGGCCGGCGGCGCTGAGCCCGATCGCGGCCAACGCCGCGGCCCCCTGAACCGCCCGCGACAACCGCGCGGCCCGCCGCAGATCGGCGGCCTGCGGCGGCGGACCGTCGCCGAGGGTGGGGCGGATCTCGAGTTCGTGGGCGTACTGCGTCGGCCCGCCGAGCCGCACCCCCAGCGCCCCCGCGAAGGCCGCCTCCGCGACACCCGCGTTCGGGCTGGGATGGCGTCGCGCGTCGCGCTTCCACGCGCGCAGGGCCGCGACCGGCGAGCCGCCCACCACCGGTGCACACACGGCCGCCAGCACCGCGGTCACCCGCGCGGCGAGATAGTTCGCGGCGTCGTCGAAACGCGCTGCCGCCCAACCGAACCGCCGGTAGCGAGGCGACTTGTGGCCGATCATCGCGTCGAGGGTGTTCGCGCCGCGGTACACCAGGACACCGGGGACCCCGCCGACCGCCGCCCACAGCAGCGGCGCCACGTGCGCGTCGGAGGTGTTCTCCGCGACCGACTCGAGCGCAGCCCGCGCAAGTCCCGCCTCGTCGAGCACCGACGGGTCGCGTCCACACAATGAGGGCAGCAGGCGGCGGGCCGCGTCGACGTCGCCCCGCTCGAGGTGACCCGCCATCTGGTTTCCGGCGCGGGCCAGGGAGGTCCCGCCCAGTGCGACGAACACCGACGCGGCGGTGGTGACGACGACCGACGCAGCGCCCCGCCGCGACGCCCGCTCCGCCGCGATTCCGAGCAGCGAGAGCGTGCCGAGCAGGGCGGCGGTATACAGCGCGCCCGCCGCGCGGTCGTCGGCGTAGGTGCGACGCTCCAAAGCCGCTGCCGCACCGCCGAAGAGCGCTACGGGGTGTCCGCGACGGGGATCGCCGAACACCCGGTCGGCGGCATATCCGGCCGCAATCCCCACTGCGCGCGGGCGTGAGGTCTGCGCAAACACTCCGCGAGCGTCTCACAAGGTGATCTACTCGAACGCATGAGGTTCGGGCCACCGCGCCGCCCGAGGCGCGTCGTCGATCTGCTCAATCCCGCGGCTGTGCTGGCACCGGCGGCCAACGTGATCATGCAGTTGACCTCGCCTGGGGTGGGTTATGGGGTGCTCGAGAGCCCGGTCGACAGCGGCAATGTCTACAAGCATCCGTTCAAGCGGGCCCGCACCACCGGCACATATCTCGCGGTGGCGACGATGGGCACCGAGAGCGATCGCAGGCTGATCCGCGACGAGGTCGACCGCGTGCACGCGCTGGTGCGATCCACTCCGTCAAGCCCGGTGTCGTACAAGGCTTTCGACCCTCGGTTGCAGTTGTGGGTGGCCGCCTGCCTGTACCGCTACTACGTCGACCAGCACGAGTTCTTGTACGGCCCGCTCGACGACGAGGCGGCCGACGCGATCTACCACGACGCGAGGAAGCTGGGCACCACGCTGCAGGTGCGCGAGGACATGTGGCCGCCGGACCGCGCCGCGTTCGACGAATACTGGAAACGCTCGCTGGACGAACTGCGCATCGACGAACCGGTGCGTGAGCATCTGCACGGGGTGGCTGCGATGGTGTTCCTGCCCGCTCCGCTGCGGCTGCTGGCGGGCCGGTTCAACCTGTTCGCGACGACCGGCTTCCTGCCTCAGGAGTTCCGTGAGCACATGCAGCTGCCGTGGTCGGGCCGTCAGCAGCGCAGGTTCGAGACACTGTTGACCGGGCTGCGCGTCGTCGACCGCGTCGTCCCGCGCGATGTCTGGCTTCTCGGCTACCGGTTGTACCTCTGGGATATGCGGACCCGGGCGCGCCTCGGCAGGCGAGTCGTGTGAACCGATCAGAAAATCAGGAGGCACCATGCCCTTTCCGTCACTGAACCACGTCGCCCTGACGGTGCGTGACCTCGCGGTCAGCGCGCCGTGGTACCAGGAACTGATCGGGGAGGAACCGGCCCTCGACGAACACACCGACACCGGATTCCGCCATGTGGTGTGGCAATTCGACAACGGCACGCTGTTCGGCATCCACGAACACGACCGGTCGGTGCCCGACGAGCAGTTCACCGAATTCCACTCGGGTCTCGACCATGTCGGCTTCGGGTGCGCGAGCCGCAGCGAGCTCGAGGGCTGGGTGGAGCGCTTCGACAAGCTCGGTGTCGAACACGGGGACATCGTGGATGCGCCGTACGGTTCGGGGCTCAGCTTCCGCGACCCCGACGGCATCGCGCTGGAGTTCTTCGCTCCGCCGAGCTAATTGGCAGCCATCTCGGAGAATTCGCGCTGGATCTCGTCGTTCTCGCGGGCGGTCATCAGCGATACCGCCACGGCGACCGCGAGGCACGCGATAAATCCGGGGACGATCTCGTACATCGCGCTCGACAGCGCCTCGATCTGACCCCAGATGCCGACCACCACCGCGCCGGCGATCATGCCGGCGATCGCACCGGCCGAGGTGAGCTTGCGCCAGAACAGCGACAGGATGATCAGCGGTCCGAACGCGGCGCCGAAGCCGGCCCACGCGAAGCCGACGAGATCGAGGATCGTGTCATCGGGGTTGAGTGCCAACAGGACCGCGACCACCGCGACCGTCAGGACCCCGAGCCGACCGTAGGTGACCAGCCTCGTCGGATTGGCCTCCTTGCCGAACGCCCGGTAGATGTCTTCGACGAGTGCCGACGAGCACACGATGAGCTGCGAGGAGATCGTCGACATGATGGCCGCCAGCACCGCTGCGAGCACGATCCCGGCGACCAGCGGATGGAACATCGCCTGCGCCAGGCGCAGGAACACGGTTTCGGGATTGTCCAGCGTCACACCCTCTTTGAAGAAGTACGCCAGGCCCACGAAGCCGGTGGTGATCGCACCCACCGAGGTGAGGACCATCCAGCTGATACCGATGCGACGACCGGCCTTGGCATCGGCGGACGAGCGCATCGCCATGAACCGGACGATGATGTGCGGCTGGCCGAAGTAGCCGAGTCCCCACGCCGCCGCCGAGACGATGGCGAGGAAGCTTCCCCCGAAGAACAGTGACGTGCGGTGCATTTCGTCACCGGGATCCGCGGCGTTGTGCGCGGCGTCCGCGGCACGAACCAGATCGACCACCTCGCCCGGCCCGCCGGTGACGATGATCGCGGCGATGGGGATCGTGACCAGCGCGGCCAACATCAGCAGCCCCTGCGCGACATCGGTGAGTGAGGCACCGAGGAAACCGCCGAACAGCGTGTAGCACAGGGTGACTCCCGCGACCAGCAGCATGCCCGTCAGATAGGACGAACCGAACGACGACTCGAAGAACACACCGCCGGCGACCATGCCGGAGGACACGTAGAACGTGAAGAAGACCAGGATGATGGTGCCCGCCGAGATCCGCAGGACATGGGACTTGTCGCGCAGCCGGTTCTCGAAGAAGCTCGGCACGGTGATCGAGTTGTTGGCGATCTCGGTGTAGGTCCGCAGCCGCGGCGCAACGAATTTCCAGTTCAGCCAGGCGCCGATCACCAGGCCGATCACGATCCACGACTCGAGCAGACCGGACGCATAGATCGCGCCGGGGACCCCGAGTAGCAGCCATCCGGACATGTCGGAGGCGCCGGCCGAAAGGGCGGCGACGGTCGGAGGGAGCCTGCGTCCACCGAGCATGTAGTCGTCGAGGTCGCTGGTCTGCCGGTAGGCGTAGAAGCCGATCGCGAGCATCACGGCGAAGTACAGACCGATCGCCAGCATCTGGAACGCGGTGTCGGATATGGGTCGTCTCGTTCCGTCGAAGGGACCTGCGGGCCATCCGATCGTATGAGAAATCTGGTGGGCGCGGACGGTATCGGCAGTCGTCGCACCTGCATGCCAACCGTGTCGGCGCGCGCCTCCGGATCACGCCCGCGAAAGCTAATTGCCCCGCCCGGGTGTCAGTCCAGTGCTAGCGTTCAGACATCCGGATTCATCCGGGTTCACGACGGGGGCTGGACATGTCCGCAGGCAATCAAGATTGGTCCAAGCCAGCCGCGATGGCCATCCCTGAAGAGGGTTACTTCGAGCTCAAACAGGGTCGTTACGGTCCAGTGTTCCCCCGGACGCCGGCATGCTACGGCTTCTCGATCATCGCGAAGGTCAAAGAAGGCCGTGAAGAAGCTGTCCGCGCCTACGGCAAGACCATCGAGGAGACGATCGCGGCCAGTCCCGATGCGCTGGCCCCGCTTCGTCTGCATTACCTGCGTTGGCAACTTTTCGACGTCGGCTCAGGACTGCATTTCCAATACCAAGGCATCTTCGACACCGACTTCGATAAGTACACCGAGGATGCCGTCCAGCTGTTCAGCGCCACGGGTATCACGACCGTGTTCACCAACCTCGAAGGGTTCCCCGAGGACTGGAAGGAAAATCCGGAATCGTTCGTGAAATTCGTTCGTGAACACCAGGTTCCGAGTTTCCTCGAGTATGGCGAGTACCCATTTGTGACCGCCGACGAGATCAAGAAGGCGCTGCGGCTCAAAGCCGCGTTCTCCACCATGCTCGATCAGATGCAGTAGCTGCCGTGGGCACGTCCGACCCTCTGGTCGCGGTCAGCCGCTATGTCGAAGCGTTCAACCGCGGCGACATCGCCGGCATGGAATCGATGTTCGACTCCGAGGGTGTGATTTTGGACGGCATGGCGCCGCACGTCTGGTTGGGTCCGTCAGCCACCCAAACTTGGTACCGCGACGTGCTGATCGAAGGCGAACATCAGGGCGCGTCCGGCTACGCCGTCACCCTCGGCGAACCGCGGCATCACGCAGTAACCGGTGATCGCGCCTACCTCGCGATGCCGGCGACGATGACCATCAGCCTCAAGGGCACCACGGTGACGCAGACGGGCGCATTTTTCACAGCCGCCCTTCGCCGCGTGGGAAACGACTGGCGCATCACCGCCTGGTCATGGACGAAAGGCACGCAGCAGCAGTGACATCGACAACCAGTGCACTCGAACTCGACGACATTCAGCACATCCTGCTGACCCGCACTCCGGCTATCACCGGACGGTACGAATTCCTCACATTCGACACGCCCGCAAGCGGGCGCGCCTACGTCAGCGCGCTGCTTGACAAGGTCCAATCCGCCGCCGATGTCCGTACCACGATGGACACGTCGAACCGCTGGGTCACCCTGGCCTTCACCTGGCAGGGCTTGCGCGCACTGGGAGTTCCTGAGGACTCACTGGCCACGTTTCCTGATGCGTTCCGTGAGGGCATGGCGGCTCGTGCCGGCATCCTGGGTGACACGGGCGCGGCCGCACCGCAGCACTGGCTCGGCGGGCTCGCGGGCGACGATCTGCATGCCATTGCGATCCTGTTCTCGCGGACCGACGAGCAGTACCGAGTGTCTATCGCCAACCACGATGCACTCTTGGCAAGCTTGGACGGCGTACGCAGCCTCTCGCACTTGGACCTGAACGCGACTCCGCCGTTCAACTACGCGCACGATCACTTCGGCTTCCGCGACCGGTTGTCGCAGCCGGTGATGAAGGGCTCCGGCGAGGAACCGACGCCGGGGTCCGGTGCGCCCTTGGCGCCAGGCGAATTCATTCTCGGTTATCCCGACGAGAACGGCCCCGTCGCTGATCTCCCCCAGCCCGAGGCGTTGTCGCGCAACGGCAGCTATATGGCCTACCGCCGGCTCGAGGAACACGTCGGCACGTTCCGTGACTATTTGCGCGCGAACTCAAAAGACGCCGACGAAGAAGAACTTCTTGCAGCGAAGTTCATGGGCCGCTGGCGAAGCGGCGCCCCGCTTGTCCTCGCGCCTGCCAAGGATGATCCCGAACTCGGCGCCGATCCGATGCGCAACAACGACTTCAACTACAAAGAGATGGATCCGTTCGGATACGCGTGCCCGCTCGGATCGCACGCGAGACGACTCAATCCCCGGGACACGGCCCACTACATGAACCGCCGGCGGATGATCCGCCGTGGCGCGACCTATGGCCCCGCGTTAGCCGAGGGCGCGCCCGACGATGGTGTCGAACGTGGTATCGCCGCGTTCATCATCTGCGCCGACCTGGTGCGGCAGTTCGAGTTCGCCCAAAACGTCTGGATGAACGACAAAACCTTCCACGAACTCGACAACGAACACGACCCTATCGCCGGGACGCAGGACGGCACATTGGACTTCACCGTGCCGAAGCGCCCCATCCGCAAGGTGCACAAGGGAATCCCGGCGTTCACCACGCTGCGAGGTGGGGCCTACTTCTTTCTGCCCGGTATGGGCGGCTTGAGGTACCTGGCAACGCTGGGAGAAACATCATGACCACTGCCCGCACTTACAATCAAGGGCACGTCGCGCGCGCGCATGACGGCCGCCGACGGATCAGCATCTACTGGACGTGGAGCTACCCGTGGGAAGCACAGCGTAGTCCCCGCGAGATGTACAACCGCTTTTCCACCATGACAGAAGTGCGAAACGCGTTGTGGCCCAACTACGAGACGGTCGAGTACGACGAAGCCCACTTCCTGCAGGGCATCGCCGGAACTCTGGAACTGTTCCACCGGTCGACGCTGGCCTTCCAAGATCTCGCCGGTGAGGCGACCGGCCATCCTGTGGCGGTGTTCCAGCGCATCGATCAAGCCGGCTATCAGCTGCCGATCGACGAACGCATCCTCGCCGACACCGACACACTGATGGTTTTCGGTCTCGACCACATCTTGTCGGAACAGGAGGCGACCGCTGACGAGATAGCCGCCATCAGGCAGTGGTTGCAGCGGGAGGGCACCTGCCTGCTGCTGGCGCCGCACCACGACGTCGGCTTCACCGACGACTTCGACCAGCGCGCCGTGGAATTCGCCCACCACGGCGACCCGCTGGTACCCCGCCAACAGCGGTTCGGCCAGTACACCCGCTCGCTGATGAAGGCGCTCGGCGTACCGGTCCACAACACGTGGGGTTTACGCCCGGCAGTTGTCGAGGGCACCCGGGAGATTGCCCCGCTGAACGGATTTCGTGATCTTGACACCGCCCGACTGCTCGACAGCGTGACGACCTTCAACTTCCACCCCCACCTACCGCACTACGAACTCACCGCACCCGAGAGTGACGGCCTGAGAGTGCTGGGGAGACAACGCGTGGACCCCACTAGACCGCACCCGTTCACCTCCGAGGGCAAAACCGAATTCAATGCCCTGATTTGGATGCCACCTGCGGGTGAGCGAGCCGGCGACATCGTGCTGATCGACTCGACACACTTCACCACCCTCTTCGGCGGCACCGATAGCCTGCGCAATCTCTGGCACAATCTAGCCACCATGAAGTAAACGACCATGCAGATATTGGCCGGATGACCGGCCAGTTTGAAGTCCTCGAGAGGGCCGTTCCCGTTGCGACGCTTGTCTTCGTCGTGTCGAGCATGATCGCAATGGGGCTTGGGCTCAAGATCGCGCAACTAGCGGCTCCGCTGAAGAATCCTCGCTTGGTGACGATGTCGGTGCTGGTCAACTTCGTCGCGGTGCCCGCTGGCGCGATCGCGATCACCCGGATACTGCGACTCGACGAGCCCTTCAGCATCGGGTTGCTATTGCTGGGTGTGGCTGCCGGCGCTCCGTTTCTCCCCAAGCTCGCCGAGATCGCCCACGGAAACTTGGCGTTCGCGGTCGCCCTGATGGTGTTGCTGATGATCGTTACGGTGGGCTATCTGCCGCTGGTGTTGCCCTTGCTGCTGCCAGGCGTCTCGGTTGACCCGGCGAGAATCGCGCGATCGCTCGTCGTGTTGATGCTTCTACCCTTGGCGATCGCGCTTGGCATCAACGCGAAGTGGCCCGCTGTCGCCGCGCGCGCGAAACCGCTGTTCGACCGGTTGTCCAGCCTCGGCCTTGTACTCGTCGTGGTGCTGTTGGTGGTGGTGAACTTCGGCAAGGTGCTTTCCGTCTTTGGCACCCGCGCCATCCTGGCCGGCTTGCTGTTCATCGCACTTGGATACGTCGTGGGATGGGCGGCAGGAGGGACAGGCGCTGACACCCGCGTCGTGCTGGGGCTGGGAACAGCCCAGCGCAATATCGCCGCGGCGCTCGTGGTCGGCGGCCAGAGCTTCAGCGACCCCAGCGTCGTGGTCATGGTGGTCGTCGTCGCGATAACGAGTCTCCTGGTCCTCCTGCCGTTGTCGCGCTTCATGGCCAGACGAAGTCAGTCGCCGGAAGTGACCACGTGACCGTGAGCGAAAGAAGGGTGGGCGCGGACGGTATCGAACCGCCGACCGCTGGTGTGTAAAACCAGAGCTCTACCACTGAGCTACGCGCCCTTGCAGGGCAAGCTACACGGCCATGACCTGCGACAGGAAATTCGTCAGCCGGAGCGCAGCGCCGCCAGCGCGTCAGTCCACAGCGCCTGGTCCCGGGCCTCCCCCGGCTGCTTCATCTCGGCGAAGCGGATGATTCCCTCGCGGTCGACGACGAACGTCCCGCGATTGGCGATCCCGGCGTCCTCGTTGAACACGCCGTACGCCGACGCCACCGCGCCGTGCGGCCAGAAGTCGGACAGCACCGGGAACGTGAACCCGCTCTCGGTCGCCCACACCTTGTGGGTGGGCGGCGGCCCCACCGAGATCGCCAGTGTCACGGTGTCGTCGTTCTCGTACTCGGGCAGCCGGTCGCGGATCTCGTCGAGCTCACCCTGGCAGATGCCGGTGAACGCCAGCGGGAAGAACACCAGAAGCACGTTCTTCGAGCCGCGAAAGCTGCTCAGCGTGACGGGCTGACCGTTCTGGTCCTTGAGCGTGAAGTCGGGCGCTTCCGCGCCGACCGCGATCACCCTCTCCTCCCGGCGGCCTTCGACTTCGGCTGCACCAGCCGCGTGCCGATCCAGTCGCCGAGGTTGGCCGAGGACGTCTGCATCAGTCCGGCGGTGGGCGCCGACTCGGCGATCTCGGCCGGTTGGACGTGGCCGGGCTTGCCGGTCTTCGGGGTCACCACCCAGATGACGCCGTCGTCGGCCAGCGGGGTGATGGCGTCCATCAGCGCATCCACGAGGTCTCCGTCGTCGTCGCGCCACCAGAGCAGCACGACGTCGATGACCTCGTCGGCATCTTCGTCGAGCAGCTCACCGCCGCACGCTTCCTCGATGTCGGCTCGGATGTCGTCGTCGACGTCCTCGTCCCAGCCCAGTTCCTGTACAACCTGATCTTTTTGGATGCCCAGTCTGTGGGCGTAGTTCGGGGCGTCATCCGCCGCGACCACGGTCGGTCCTCCTTCAGCCGGCTCGGGCGCACAATGCGCTCGGCGTTATCTTGCGCCCTATCGTCGCACGAAGCACTATGCCCGCACGTGACTGGCGGCAAGGTTGGTCAATTATCAACGTTGGTCAATACGCCGCGTCGCAAAGGTTGAGCGCGGTGGTCTTGGTGTCGTTGAGCCGGGTGATCGCGTCGTTGAACTCGTCGGGACCGTAGTTGCCCGCGATCGCGGTGGCCACGTCCCTGGCGGAGTCCACCCAGCCGTTCAGCGCGTCCTTGAGTTCGGGGCCCACCGTATCGGCGATGCTGCGCGCGACCATATCGGCGCTGTGGTTCAGGGCATCGCTCGCAGGCCGCGCCTTGGCCGGCACATCGCTGGCGTTCCGGTTGACCGCGTCAACGTAAGCGTTGACCGCGGTGATCGCGTCGACGCTGGTCGAGCTCAGCGTCTCGCACGACGAGTGGATCGCCTCCTTGGTGATCGACGACTGCCGTTCGGACTCCCTGGCGCTGGAACTGGCGGCCGACTCCTCGAGAGACGCCGTCACCGACGCCCGGTACACCGGCGCCTCGGCCCTGTCGACCTGTGCGGAGCCCTTGGTGACGCTGCTGCAGCCGACGACGATCATGGCTGCGGCGGCCGACAGGCCGACCACGAGTGCACCGATCCGCAGCGGTTTCTGCACCAGCGGGGTTGCCGACTGGAATGAACCGGCGATCGACAGAGCGACCCGGTAACGTCTGCAGCCGTGGTGATTGGTGCGCTGGTGCAGAAACCGCTGCGGATCGGTGCACTCGTGGTCGGCCTGTCGGCCGCCGCAGCCATGATCGTCGTCGGC
>NZ_LZJE01000035.1:0-15245 GCF_001666865.1 Mycobacterium sp. E136 | reverse complement strand
GACCGCACCGAGTACGGCGTCAAGGCGGTGCCGCTCGGCGGGTTCTGCGACATCGCGGGCATGACCTCGGTGGAGGAACTCGCGCCCGACGAGCACGACCGCGCGATGTACAAGCAGAAGACCTGGAAGCGCGCCGCGGTGCTGGCGGCCGGACCGGGCATGAACTTCGTCATCGGCCTGCTGCTGATCTACGGCATCGCCGTGGTCTGGGGTCTGCCCAATCTGCACGCGCCGACCACCGCGATCGTCGGAGAGACGTCGTGCGTGAAGGCCGAAGTCAGCAAGGGCCAGCTCGGTGACTGCCTGGCGCCCTCGCCCGCCGCGGCCGCGGGCATCCGGGCCGGCGACACGGTCGTCAAGGTGGGCGACACGCCCGTCGCGAACTTCGACGAGATGGTCACCGCCGTACGCGCGCTCGACGGCCCGACCCAGTTCACCGTCGATCGCGATGGCGAGGAGTTCACCACGCTCGTCGATGTGGTGCCCGCGCAGCGGTGGGTGGCCAAGGGCGACTCCGCCGAACCGGCCCCCGTCGGCACGGTCGGCATCACCGCGGCGCAATTCGGGCCCATTCAGTACAACCCGCTGTCGGCGGCGCCCGCGACCGTGGCGTTCACCGGCGACCTCGCCGTCGAGATCGGTAAGTCGCTGGCGAAGCTGCCGACCAAGATGGGCGCGTTGGTGCGCTCCATCGGCGGTGAGGAGCGCGATCCCGAAACCCCGATCAGCGTCGTCGGCGCCAGCATCATCGGTGGCGACGCGGTGGATCAGGGCCTGTGGGTGGCGTTCTGGTTCTTCTTGGCGCAGTTGAACTTCGTGCTCGGCGCGATCAACCTGGTGCCGCTGCTGCCGTTCGACGGCGGCCACATCGCGATCGCGTTCTACGAGAAGATCCGCAACTCGATCCGGTCGGCACGCGGCAAGGTTGCCGCGGCCCCGGTCAACTACCTGAAGTTGATGCCCGCCACGTACGTGATCCTCGTCGTGGTGGCCGGCTACATGCTGTTGACCGTGACGGCCGACTTCGTCAATCCCATTCGAATCTTTCAGTAAGCAGTAGGAGAGTAAATGGCCTCCGGCCAACAAATAGGACTGGGCATGCCGGCACCCCCGGCTCCGGTTCTGGCACCGCGACGCAAGACCCGTCAGCTGATGGTCGGCGATGTCGGCGTCGGCAGCGATCACCCGATCGCCGTGCAATCCATGTGCACCACCAAGACTCACGACGTCAACGCCACGCTGCAACAGATCGCCGAACTGACGGCATCCGGCTGCGACATCGTGCGGGTGGCGTGCCCGCGCCAGGAGGACGCCGACGCGCTCGCCGAGATCGCCAGGCACAGCCAGATTCCGGTGATCGCCGACATCCACTTCCAGCCGAAGTACATCTTCGCCGCGATCGACGCCGGCTGCGCGGCTGTGCGCGTCAACCCCGGCAACATCAAGGAGTTCGACGGCCGGGTCGGCGAAGTCGCCAAAGCCGCAGGGGCAGCGGGCATTCCGATCCGTATCGGGGTGAACGCGGGATCTTTGGACAAGCGGTTCATGGAGAAGTACGGGAAGGCCACACCCGAGGCGCTGGTCGAGTCGGCGCTGTGGGAGGCGTCGCTGTTCGAGGAGCACGGCTTCGGCGACATCAAGATCAGCGTCAAGCACAACGACCCGGTCGTGATGGTCGCCGCGTACGAACAGCTGGCTGCGCAGTGCGACTACCCGCTGCACCTCGGCGTGACCGAGGCGGGCCCGGCGTTCCAGGGCACCATCAAGTCCGCCGTCGCGTTCGGCGCCCTGTTGTCGAAGGGCATCGGCGACACCATCCGCGTGTCGCTCTCGGCGCCGCCCGCCGAGGAGGTCAAGGTCGGTAACCAGATCCTCGAATCGCTGAACCTGCGGCCGAGGTCGCTGGAGATCGTGTCGTGTCCGTCGTGCGGACGCGCCCAGGTCGACGTCTACTCGTTGGCCAACGAGGTGACTGCCGGGCTGGAGGGCATGGACGTGCCGTTGCGCGTCGCCGTGATGGGTTGTGTCGTCAACGGTCCCGGCGAGGCGCGCGAAGCCGACCTCGGTGTCGCGTCCGGCAACGGCAAGGGCCAGATCTTCGTCAAGGGTGAGGTGATCAAGACCGTGCCCGAGGCGCAGATCGTCGAGACGCTGATCGAAGAGGCCATGCGAATCGCGGAAGAGCGTGGAACAGATGCGAGCGGTTCGCCGGTCGTGACCGTAAGCTGAATGTGATCCCAAACACTGGGTAGCCTCGCCCGGCGTCGGTTAGAAAGAGTTCCCATGTCGGCACCGCCGCTGTTTCGTCACGTCGACGAACGACGGGTCTCGGTGGTGCGCGACGTCGGCGCCGTGATTCGCGTGCTCGACGAGGACCCTGTCGGTTCATGCATGGTGGCGTGCCGGGTGGCCGAATATGGTGTGGAGCCCTCGGCGATCGGCGGGGAACTGTGGACGCGGCGCCGGCCCACCGAATCGCTGTGTTACGCCGGGGCGAACCTGATTCCGTTGCGCGGCCAGCTGAATGACCTGCACGCGTTCGCGGAGAAGGCGATGAGCACCGCGCGCCGCTGCTCGTCGCTGGTCGGCAGGGCCGAGCTGGTGCTGCCGATGTGGCGTCGCCTCGAACAGGCCTGGGGCCCCGCCCGCGACGTGCGCGAGCAGCAGCCGTTGTTGGCGCTGAGCACACCGCCGGCATGCCCCACCGATCCCGCCGTGCGCCAAGTGCGTGCCGACGAACTCGACGCCTATCTGGTCGCCTCCATCGACATGTTCATCGGTGAGGTCGGTATCGACCCGAGGCTCGGCGACGGCGGCCGCGGTTACCGCCGGCGCGTCGCCGGCCTGATCGCCGCGGGGCGGGCCTGGGCCCGCTTCGAACGCGGTGAGGTGGTGTTCAAGGCCGAGGTCGGTTCGCAGTCGCCGACGGTCGGCCAGATTCAGGGCGTGTGGGTGCATCCCGACCGGCGGGGCCACGGCCTGGGCACCGCGGGCACCGCGACGCTCTCGGAGGCGGTGGTGCGGTCGGGTCGCACGGCGAGCCTGTACGTCAACGACTTCAACACCGTCGCGCGGGCCACCTATGACCGCGTCGGCTTCCAACAAGTGGGAACCTTCGCGACCGTTCTGCTCGACTGACGGTTCTGCCCGCCCGACTGATTTACGCTCACGGCATGGCTGACGACGATCGCACAATCGCGCGCAGGGAGATCGCCGACACGATGGTGCGCGCCCTCGAACGGCGGCACGAACTCCTCGACGTCATCGTCAACGCCGAGGACTACGACGCCGCGATCGAGGCCATCGCAGGCATGCTCGGCGCATCGCAGGCGGCCGCGGAAGCGGTGCTGCGGTTGTCCTTCGATCGGCTGACGAAGGTGTCGCGGCGCCGGATCGCCGCCGAACTCGAGGACCTCAACAATCAGCTCAGCTTCACGATGGGCGAACCGGTCCGATCCGCCGACAGCATGGTGCTGCGCCCGTTCCTCGCCGAGGCCGATCGCGACATCTTCGCCGCGCGCACCCAGGACGTGCGAGAAGCGGGCGACGGGTCGCGCGCCCCGGCGGGCGATCTCGACGACGAGATCAGCGCCGGCCTGCGACGCGTGGACGCCGAGGAGGCGGCGTGGCTGGTCGCGATCCACGGCACGGAGAAGATCGGCATGGTGTTCGGCGACCTGGTCTCCGGTGAGATCAATCTGCGGATCTGGATTCACCCCGACCACCGCAAGCAGGGCTACGGCACCGCGGCGCTGCGAAAGTCGCGGTCGGAGATGGCTGCGTACTTCCCGGGCGTGCCGCTGGTGGTGCGGGCGCCCGCCGCGGGCTGACCCTCGACACCCGGCTGCAATCGCGTTGACGGGTGGATCGCACGCACCGGCGGTGCGGGCAATCAACCCGTTAAGGCTTTGGGCGGCGTCATTTCGGTGCGCCTACCGGGTTTGCAGGTCTCGACTTCGTAACATCTGCCTCAATGGCATCTTCAGTAACACGCATAGCGACTCTGGCCGCGGTCGGAATCGTGGTCGTCGGCCTCAACAGCGCCTGTACGCCGAAGCCCGCCGGACCCGAACCCACGGCGGAGAAGTTCTTCGCGGCGCTCGCGACCGGTGACACCGAGGGCGCGGCCGAACTCAGCGACCGGCCTGCCGACGCCCGCGAGGACCTGAACGAGGCCTGGGCCGGGCTGCAGGCCACCCACCTGGACACGCAGATCCTGGGCTCCAAGTACGCCGAGGACACCGGCAGCGTCACCTACCGCTACACCTGGCATCTGCCCAAGGACCGGACCTGGACCTACGACGGGCAGCTGAACTTGGTCCGCGACGAGGGCCGCTGGCGGGTGCGCTGGAGTGCGACCGGCCTGCATCCGCGGCTCGGCGAGAACCAGACCTTCGCCCTGCGCGCCGATTCGCCGCCGCGGGCGTCGGTGATCGAGCGCAGCGGCACCGAGGTGCTGGTGCCCGGATACCTGTACAGCTACGCGCTCGACGCGAAGGCAGCGGGCGGGGCGCTGATGCAGACCGCGCGGGTTGTCGTCGACGCCCTGCGGCCCTTCGACAACACGCTCGACCCGCAGCGGCTCGCCGAACAGGCCAGCTCGTCCAAGCAGCCGCTGAGCCTGATCACGCTGCGCAAGGCCGACCACGACCGCGTGGCCGCCGCGATCGGCAGACAACCAGGCGTGGTCATCACGCCGCAGGCCGAAATGCTGCCCACCGACGAGAGTTTCGCGCCGGCGATCATCAACGAGGTCAAGTCCGCCGTCGCCGACGAACTCAGCGGACAGGCGGGCTGGCGGGTGGTCACCGTCAACCAGAACGGTGTGGACGTCGACGTCCTCAACGAGGTGCCCGGCACGCCGGCGCCGTCGGTGCGGATCAGCCTCGACCGCTCGGTTCAGACCGCCGCGCAGAACGCGGTGAACTTCACCGGCAAGAAGGCGATGATCGTCGTCATCAAACCGTCCACCGGCGAGATCCTGGCCGTCGCGCAGAACGCGGCCGCCGACACCGAGGGCCTGATCGCCACCACCGGCCTGTATCCGCCCGGGTCGACGTTCAAGATGGTCACCGCGGGTGCGGCCATCGAACGCGATATGGCCACCCCGAACACGATGCTCCCGTGCCCCGGCACGATGGACATCGGCCACCGCACGGTGCCGAATTACGGCGGCTTCGACCTCGGCACCGTGCCGATGTCGCGGGCCTTCGCTAGTTCGTGCAACACCACCTTCGCCGAGTTGGCCAGCCGGATGCCGCCGCGCGGATTGACGATGGCCGCGGCCAAGTACGGCCTGGGCGCGGACTACAACATCCCGGGCCTGCGGACGGTGACCGGGTCCGTGCCGCCCACCGTCGACCTGGCCGAACGCACCGAGGACGGCTTCGGTCAGGGCAAGGTGCTGGCCAGCCCGTTCGGCATGGCGCTGGCGGCCGCGACCGTCGCTGCCGGGGAAACCCCTGTCCCGCAACTGATTCAGGGTAAGGAGACCGAGGTCGCCGAGAGCCCGGCGCCGATGGACCCCAAGATCGTCGACGGCCTGCGGCCGATGATGCGGCTGGTGGTCACCAACGGCACCGCCGACGATCTGGCCGGCGCGGGCGACGTGCGGGGCAAGACCGGTGAGGCGGAGTTCGCGGGCGGATCGCACTCGTGGTTCGCCGGCTACCGCGGCGACATGGCCTTCGCCGCGATGATCGTCGGGGGCGGGTCCTCGGAGTACGCGGTGCGGATGCTCAAGGGCATGCTCGACGGGTTGCCGCCGGACTACCTGGCCTGATCCGGCGTCGTCGCCGTACCGTGGACGTGCGATGACTGAGATCAACCACGACGCCATGCGCGTCTCCGACGCCGACCGCAACGGCACCTTGCGGCGGCTGCACAACGCCGTCGCATTGGGCCTGATCGACATCGACGAGTTCGAGGAGCGCTCGGCGGCGGTGGCGCGGGCGAGGCTGCACTCCGACCTGGACGCGCTGGTCGGCGACCTGCCCGGACCTGGTGCGATCGTCACATCGGCCGCCGACCGCGTCGAGCTGCGCGGCGTGCTCGGCTCGCTCAAGCGCCAGGGCCAGTGGACCGTGCCCAGCCGCCTTGCCCTGCACCGACGGATGGGTTCGGTGGACCTGGACCTCACGCGGGCGCGCTTCGCCGGTCCGATGGTCGTCATCGAGCTCGACCTGAAGTTCGGCGGGCTCGAACTGCGGCTGCCCGACGGCGCCAGCGCCTCGATCGACGACGTCGAGGTCAACGTGGGCAGCGCCCGCGACCACCGCAAGGATGCACCGGCCGAAGGCAACCCGCACGTCATCCTGACCGGCAAGGTGGTCTGCGGCTCGGTGGACATCCGCGGCCCCCGCCGGTCGCTACGGTTCAGCCCGTTCGACCGCCGCTAGCCTCGACTACGCTGGTCACATGCCCGTTCGTACCGCCCTTCGCCCCGGCGTGCTCTCGCCGACGCTCCCGGTGCCCGACTCGATCCCGCGTCCGGAGTACGCCTGGAAGCAGACCGTCGACGAGGGCAGCGAGCCGTGGGTCCAGACGCCCGAGGTGATCGAGAAGATGCGCGTCGCGGGCCGGATCGCGGCGGGCGCGCTGGCCGAGGCGGGTAAGGCCGTCGCGCCGGGCGTCACGACCGACGAGCTGGACCGCATCGCGCACGAGTACATGATCGATCGCGGCGCCTATCCGTCCACCCTCGGTTACAAGGGCTTCCCGAAGTCCTGCTGCACCTCGCTCAACGAGATCATCTGCCACGGCATCCCGGACTCGACGGTCGTCGAGGACGGTGACATCGTCAACATCGACGTGACCGCCTACATCGACGGTGTGCACGGCGACACCAACGCCACGTTCCTCGCCGGTGACGTCTCCGAGGAACACCGGCTGCTCGTCGAGCGCACCCACGAGGCGACCATGCGGGCGATCAAGGCCGTCAAACCCGGGCGCCAGCTGTCCGTCGTCGGCCGGGTCATCGAGTCCTACGCGAACCGGTTCGGCTACAACGTGGTTCGCGACTTCACCGGCCACGGCATCGGCACCACCTTCCACAACGGGCTTGTCGTCCTGCACTACGACCAGCCCGCGGTGGACACGGTGCTGGAGCCGGGGATGACGTTCACCATCGAGCCGATGATCAACCTCGGCGGCCTGGACTACGAGATCTGGGACGACGGCTGGACCGTCGCCACGACCGACAAGAAGTGGACCGCCCAGTTCGAGCACACCCTGGTGGTGACCGACGACGGCGCCGAGATCCTGACTCAGCTGTGAGACTCTCCCCGCGAGCAGACGCGAAACTGCCCAGAAAGCGGCGAAATCGGGCACTTTTGCGACTGCTCGCGGAGGAAACGTGAGCGGCGCGCTGCTGGTCGCCGGCACCACCTCCGACGCCGGCAAGTCGATGGTGGTGGCCGGCCTGTGTCGGCTGGTGGCGCGCAAGGGTATTCGGGTCGCGCCGTTCAAGGCGCAGAACATGTCGAACAATTCCGCGGTCACCGTCGACGGCGGCGAGATCGGCCGTGCGCAGGCGATGCAGGCCCGCGCCGCGGGTCTGGCGCCCCACACCCGTTTCAACCCGGTGCTGCTCAAACCGGGCAGCGACCGCACGTCGCAGCTGGTGGTGCGCGGCCGGGTGGTCGACACCGTCAGCGCGCGCGACTACATCCACCACCGCGAGCGCCTGAGCGCGGTGGTCGCCGACGAACTGGCGCACCTGCGCTCGGAGTTCGACGCCGTCATCTGTGAGGGCGCCGGATCACCCGCCGAAATCAACCTGCGGGCAACCGATCTGGCGAACATGGGATTGGCCCGCGCGGCGGATCTGCCCGTGATCGTCGTCGGCGACATCGACCGCGGCGGCCTGCTGGCGCACCTGTTCGGCACGGTCGCGGTGCTCGACCCCGAAGACCAGCGGCTGGTCGCCGGATTCGTCGTCAACAAGTTCCGTGGTGATCCGTCGCTGCTCGCGCCGGGCCTGGCGCAACTCGAGGAGTTGACCGGGCGGCCGACCTACGGTGTCATCCCGTACGCCGACGGGTTGTGGCTCGACACCGAGGACTCCGTCTCGGTGGTGGCCCAGCGCGTGGTCGGCCAACCGCAACCGCCGCGCGGTGAGCAGTGGCTGCGGGTGGCGGCGATCCGGCTGCCGCGCATCTCGAATTCGACCGACGTCGAGGCGCTGGCGTGCGAACCCGGTGTGCTGGTGCGCTGGGTCAGCGATGCCGCCGATCTCGTCGATGCCGACGTCGTCGTCGTGCCCGGCAGCAAGGCCACCGTCGCCGACCTCGATTGGCTGCGCCGCAGCGGCCTCGCCGACGCAGTGAGGGAACACGCCGCCCGCGGGCTGCCCGTGCTGGGGGTGTGCGGGGGCTTCCAGATGCTGTGCTCGCACATCGACGATCCGGTGGAGTCGGGCGCCGGCGTCGTCGCGGGACTGGATCTGCTCGACGCCGACATCGTCTTCGCGCCGGCAAAGACGTTGCGTCATCACGAAGAACCGTTGGCGGGCTACGAGATTCACCACGGCCAGATCGGCCGCTGTGCCGAAGAGCAGTGGCTCGGGATCGGAATGCGCCGCGGGGCGGTCTACGGCACCCACTGGCACGGTGTGCTCGACAACGATGATGTGCGGCGATCGTGGCTGACCGAGGTCGCCGCGGCGGCCGGCCGCAGCGGATTCGTCGTCGCCGACGACGTCGACGTCCGCGCCCGCCGCGACACCCAGCTCGACCTGATGGCCGACCTGCTGACCAGTCACCTCGATGTGGACGCGGTCCTGGACCTGCTCGACGGCGGCGCCCCGCCGAGGCCCACCGTGGTGACGGGACTGCGGCGGTGATCCGGCGACTCGCGGCGGCGGCCGCGCTCACCGCGCTGACACTGACCGGATGCGCGCACTCGATCGAGGGCTCGGCGACGTGGCCCGGCGCGCGCTTGGACAAGGTGCTGCTGACCGCGGCCGACTTCCCGCCGGGCGTGCAGTTCGACCGCGTCGTCCGCGACTCCGGGGAAGGTGGCGATGGGGCAGGCGCCCCGCCGGCCATGCTGTCGCGGCCCTCGGGCTGCTCGGACGGGCTCACCCGGGTGATCGCCCAGTCCGGCGAGCGGGGGCCGGGCAGCGCAGCGGAGTACGTCGTCGGCTACGACGGCGCCCGCATCGTGATGACCGTGCTGACCTGGCGGCTGGACCTGGAGAAGCTGGCGGCCATGGCCGACCGATGCGCGCGCTTCGAGACGTTCTTCGACGAATCCTCGCCGGGCATCCCGATGACGACGACCAGGATGGACACCTCCCGCGCCGAGGCGCTCGTCTACGAGCAGACGATGAAGCTCGGCGGGGTCGACAACCGGGTCTACTTAACCTTCGAGAACATCGGCGACATGGCGGTGTACGGCGTGGCTTTCCCGACGCCGAATCCGACGATTCCGGTCAAAGCCACGCTGCCCCAGACCTTTCTGGACATCGCGGTCGAGCAGGCCGAGCGCGTCGCGGCGCTCTGATTTCGGCCGTTCACTCCCGGCGAAACGACCGCGTCGGACCTGCGGCCGCTGTAGCGTGGCCCAAATGCCATCCACCACGGTCACCGTCGAGGGAATCAATGTGCCCGTCGACGTCGCCGGCCCCGACAAGGGGTCGGTTGTGGTGGTGCTCGGGGCGGGACACCAGCCGCTCGCCGCCTACGACGCCGTGTGCCAGCGGCTGCACACCGCGTCGCTGCGGACCGTCGTCGTACCGCCCGATCCGCGGCTCACCGCGAAATCGGTGGTGGCCATCCTCGATGCGCTCGACGTGAAATGGGCGCTGCTGGTGGGGGACCGCGTGGGTGGTGAGCTGGCGTGGGAACTGGCCGCCACCCGGCTCGACCGCTTCATCGGGCTGGTCGTCATCGACCGCGGGCATCCGCGCGTCGCCGACGCCGCCGGCGTGATCCGCGATGAGCACTGTCCGCCGGTCGAGATGAACACCACCGCGTTGGTGAGCACACCCGCGGCGCGTGCGGTCGCCAAGGCCAGCCAGCGCTACGTGTACGGCGACTACCGGATGGTCGATCTGCTCGGCAGGCGCAACGCCGCGGAGTCGACGGCGCAACTGGCCGCCGAGATCGTGATGCGCACCAGCACGTGGTGACCTAGACCTAGTTGGCCGCCTCTTCCGGTGTCCACGCCTGGGGGAGTGCCGGGCTGCCCGGGAACAGGAAGTCGACGAAAGCCTTTGCGGTGGGCTGTGGTTCGTGGTTCGCCAAGCCGGGACGCTCGTTCGCCTCGATGAAGACGTACTCGGGTTCGGTCACGTCGGGCACCAACAGGTCGATCCCGGTGACGGGAATGCCGATGGCGTGGGCGGCGCGGACCGCGACGTCACACAGGTGGGGGTGGACCTTAGCGGTCACGTCGTGAATGGTGCCGCCCTGATGCAGGTTCGCGGTGCGGCGCACCCGAAGACGCTGTCCTTCGGGCAGCACATCGTCGAACGACCAGCCCGCCTCGGTGACCGTCGACTCGGTGACCGCGTCGATCGGGATGCGGGACTCGCCGCCGGTGGCGGCCGCGCGTCGCCGGCTCTGCGCCTCGATCAGCTCGCGCACCGTGTGGTGTCCGGTGCCGACGACCTCGGCGGGTTTGCGCAGCGCTGCGGCCACGACCTTGCCGTCGATCACCACCAACCGGAGGTCGTCGCCCTCCGCGCGCTGCTCGATGAGCACGTGCGGATGTTCCTCGCGGGCGCGGGCCAGCGCGGCGTCCAGTTCCTCGGCGCTGCTGACGCCGACCGTGATGCCCTTGCCCTGCTCGCCGCGGGTGGGCTTGACCACAACGTCGCCGACCTCGGCGAGGAACTCGTGGTCGTGCTCGTCGAATGTCGCCAGCCTGCCCTTGGGCACCGCGATACCGGACTCGGCCACCAGGCGTCGGGTGAGGCGCTTGTCGTCGCAGCGCGCCATCGCCACGGCAGAGGTGAACTCCGACAACGATTCCCGGGTGATGACGCTGCGGCCGCCGTGCGACAGGCGCATCTCGCCGGCCTCGGCGTCGAGCACCTCGACCCAGATGCCGCGGCGCATGGCCTCGTCGGCGATGATCCGCGCGTACGGGTTGAGGTCTTCGACCGTCTCGGGCGGATGGGTGAACAGTGGTTCGTTGATCGCGTTCTTGCGCTTGACCGCCATGACCGGCACGCGGTGGAACCCGAGCTTCTCGTAAAGCGAGATCGCCGCGGCGTTGTCGTGGCTGACCGACAAATCCATGTAGGCCCGGCCGCGGTCGCGATAGATCGCGGCCAGTGCCCGGGTGAGCGCGGCGCCGACCCCGGGAAGGCTCGTCGTCGGGTCGACGGCCAACGTCCACAAGCTCGAACCGTTCTCCGGGTCGGAGAACAACCGCTTGTGGTCGACGCCGGTCACGGTGCCCAGCACGGACCCGTCGTCGTCACGCACCGCGACCAGGTAGTCGACCGCAGCCTGGTTCAGGTGGTTCTGCCACAACACCTCGACGGGCCCGGGCACCATGCCGCAGCGCACGTAGACGCGGTTCATCTCGTCGGCGTCGTCGGCGCTCTCCAGCGTGCGCACCGTGAAGCCTGTCGGCGCCTTGTCCAGGTCGTCGTCGCCGAACCGCAGCCGGTACGTGTGGCTCGGGTCGATGAAGAGTTCGGCCGGCGCCATCGACACCAGGACATGGGGTTCGCGGGCGTACATGCAGATGTCGCGGCGCCCCGGCCCTTCGTGCCGCAGCACCTCGGCCAGCTTCGCGGGGTCGGCGAAGGTCTGACCGAATATCAGTCGGCCCCAACCCATCTCGATGACCACATCGTCGGCCATGGCGTCGACGAGATGTTGGGGCGAGGCATCGTGAAGGCCGAGGGTGATGGCCTCGGTCTGTTCGGAGTCCGGCCCGAGTGCCGTCATGCCGCGGGTCCCGTGATCCCGTGTCGCTGCAGCCACAGTTCGAGCAGCGCCAGTTGCCACAGTTCGTTGCCTCGCAGCGGCGTCAGGCGCCCGTTCGGGTCGGCGAGCAACCGGTCGATTGCGGCCGGCCGGAAGAGATCACGTTCTTTGGCGGCGGGCGCGTAGAGCGCGTCGCGCACCATGTCCAGGTACGGGCCCTCGAGGTGCGTCAGCGCCGGCACGGGGAAGTAGCCCTTGGGCCGGTCGATGACCTCGGACGGAATCACCTTGCGCGCGGCCTGCTTCAGCACGCCTTTGCCCTCGTGGGCGATCTTCAGCTCGGGTGGGCACGTCGCCGCGAGCTCGACGAGTTCGTGGTCGAGGAACGGCACGCGACCCTCCAGGCCCCAGGCCATGGTCATGTTGTCGACGCGCTTGACCGGGTCGTCGACGAGCATCACCGTCGTGTCGAGCCGCAGGCCGCGGTCGATGCCGGACTCGGCGCCGGCCCGCGCGAAGTGCTCGGTGACGAAGGTCAGGCTCGGGTCGCCGTCGACGGCGTACGAGGGGGACACCAGCGCGTCGTAACCGGCTCGGTCACGGTCGAAGAACGCGTTGCGGTAGCTGGCCACCGCGCCTTCGACGGACGCCGCATCCGGCCCGCCGAGCGGCGGATACCAGTGGTAGCCGGCGAACACCTCGTCGGCGCCCTGACCGGACTGCACGACCTTGACGTGCTTGGCTACTTCCTGGCTGAGCAGGTAGAAGGCGACGCAGTCGTGGCTGACCATCGGCTCGCTCATGGCGCCGATCGCGCCGTCGAGCGCGGGCAGCATCCGGTCGGTGCCGATGCGGATCTGGTGATGGTCGGTGTCGAAGCGCTGAGCGACGATGTCGGAGTACTTGAACTCGTCGCCGGCTACGCCGCCCACGGATTCGAAGCCGATGGAGAAGGTCTTGAGCCCGTGCTGGCCCGCCTCGGCGAGCAGCCCGACGATCAGGCTGGAGTCGACACCTCCGGACAGCAGGCAGCCCACGGGCACGTCGGCCACGAGCCGTCGTTCGACCGCGACGCGCAGCGACTCGAGAACCGCGTCCTCCCAATCCTGTTCGGACCAGTCGGCACGGTCGGCGCTGCGGGTGAAGTCGGGTTCCCAGTACGTCTTCGTCGTGCGCCGGCCGTCGGGCTCGATCGCGATCAGTGACGCCGGCGGCACCTTGCTCACCCCGCGCAGGATCGTGCGCGGCGCGGGCACCACCGAATGGAACGTCATGTAGTGGTGCAGGGCGATCGGATCGATGCGGGTGTCGATGTCGCCACCGGCCAGCAGCGCGGGCAGCGACGACGCGAACCGGATGCGGGACGAGTTCTCGCTGATGTACAGCGGTTTGATGCCGAGGCGGTCGCGACCGAGGAGCACCCGGCCGCTGTCGCGCTCGACGATCGCGAACGCGAACATGCCGAAAAGGTGGTCGACGAAGCGGTCGCCCCAGTGGTGATAGGCCTTGAGCAGCACCTCGGTGTCGCTGTGCGAGAAGAACCGATAGCCCTGCTCGCTGAGCTCGTTCCGCAGCTGCTTGTAGTTGTAGATGCAGCCGTTCCACGCGATCGCCAACCCCAGGTCGGAGTCGAGCATGGGTTGGCCGCCCGCTTCGGACAGATCGATGATTTTGAGGCGTCGGTGACCGAGCGCGACCCTGCCCTGTGACCACGCGCCCGCCGAGTCGGGACCCCTGGGCGTCATCGCCTCGGCCATCGCCGAGACAGCTGCTACGTCAGGTACCCGGCCGTCGAGACGCACCTCGCCGGTGGCTCCACACACGCCCTCGACATTACCCCTGTTGACGCCAGCGAAACCTGGTACGGGTGTGACTTGGGTCTAGTCCGCGCTGGTGACGCCGCGAAAGCGGCACCGCCGGACCTGCCGCGGGCAACGGGTTCGCTTACTCGGTGTGACCCTTGAGGATCTCGTCCTCGATGGTCCCCCCTAGCCCCTCGGCCTCGGGATCGAAGCCGTGCAGCCCGCCGGTGACGGCGTACTCCTCCTCGGGCGAGAGCACCAGGCGGTGCCTGCCGTAGAAGCCGAACACCAGCAGACCCAGGATGTAGAAGATGACGATCGCGATGACCGCGGGCCGGTAGTCGGGGTTGACGAGCACGCCGACGAACGTCACCGCCGCGATGAACAGCGCCACTATCGCGCCCCAGTTGCCGGTCGGGCTGACCCACGGCCGGCGCGCGTTCGAAAACTTCCGGCGCAGCAGGATGAACGAGATCATCTGCAACCCGTAGGCCAGCACCGCACCCCACACCGCGATGTTGAGCACCACGTCGCCGGCGCCCTCGTTGTAGTTGACGATCAGCAGTGCGACGTAGCCGATCACCGCGCCCGCCAACAGCGCGACATACGGCGTCTGCCGGGAACCGGTGAGCGACAACGTTTTCGGGTAGTACCCCGCGCGGCTCAGCGAGTACATGTTGCGACCGTAGGCGTACATGATGCCCTGCAGGCTGGCCAGCAGGCCGATCAACGCGAACGCCGACAGCACCGCGGCGAGGTTGGCGGGCAGGAACGCCCGGAAGCCGTCGAGCAGCGGTTCGTCCGAGCTGCCCAGCGACTCGGAACCGGTCACCGCCGGGTTCAGGAAGAAGACGATCGCGCCGCAGCCGATCAGCGAGATCAGGCCCCAGATGCCGGCGCGGGGGATGTCGCGGGCCGGGTCGTGCGCCTCCTCGGCGGCCAGCGGCAGCTCCTCGATGCCGAGGAAGAACCACATCGCGAACGGAAGCGCGTAGAGGACCGCGACCCAGCCGAAGGGCAGGAACGTCGACGAACCCGCGGCCTCCGGATCGGGCGCGATGTCGAACAGCTTGGAGAAGTCCACCGCGCCGTTGGCGATCGCGAGGATGCCGAACAGCACCAGGATGCCGATCGAGATGATCGCGACGACCAGCGCGAACTTGAACGACAACTCCGCGCCCCACGAGTTGAGGCCGACGAAGATCGCGTACAGGATGATCCACCACAGCCACATCGGCAGCGACAGGTTGAACAGGTCGGTGGTGACCGCGTTGGCGTAGGACGCCGAGAAGAACACGACGACGGCCGTCGTGAACACGTACTCGATGGTCTCGGCGAATCCGGTGACGAAGCCGCCCCACGGGCCCATCGCCGCGCGGGCGAACGAGTACGCACCGCCGGTGTGCGGCATCGCGGCCGACATCTCGCCGATCGAGAAGAGCATGCCGAAGTACATGACGACGATCAGGATCGACGCGATGGCCAGGCCGGCGACGGCTACTTCGAGAAGCGGCAACTCAAGCGGACTGCCGGGTTCTGGGGTCTGTGGGGCATCGGC
>NZ_LZJE01000034.1:0-11425 GCF_001666865.1 Mycobacterium sp. E136 | reverse complement strand
GACTGTTCGTCGTCCATCCGCGCCGCGGCCACGTCACCCGCGGCGAATACGCCGGTCACCCCCGCGATCCGCAGATAGTCGTCGACCGGTACGCGAGCCAGCGGGTCCACACCCACGCCCAGCCGTCCCGTCAGCGGATGGGCGCGCATACCGGCACACCAGACGACGGTGGCCGTTTCGATGACCTCACCCGTCGACAGCGTGACGCTACGTTCGCCGACCGCGGTGACGCCCACGCCGGTGATCGCCTCGACGCGGTTGTCGCGCAGCGCTTTCTCGATGACCGGGCGTGCCGACTCGCCCATGTCGGAGCCGACGTGCGCGTTGCGGTCGACGAGTATCTGCGGATCGCGGGGGTGACCGGCGTATTCGCCGCGGGTGACGTGGCCGCGGCGCGGATGGACGACGAACACCTGTCGGTGATGTCGTGTCAGCACGGGCGACCGATGGGTCGCTTCGCCGGCTACAACGTGATCGGCGATCTCCTGGGCCTGCCCATGATGCCGCTGCGGATTCCGTGGTACGTCACGGTGCTCGACCTGGGTCCGGCCGGAGCCGTCTACACCGAGGGTTGGGATCGCCACGTCGTCAGTACCGGCGCGGCGGCCAAGGCGACGAAGCGGATCATCAACGGCGAGCGGATCTATCCCCCGCTGACCGGCGACCGCTCGGCGCTCCTTGCCGCAGCGGCACCGGAACTGCAGAGCGCCCCCGCCTACGAGCAGTGACTACCTGCCGTTTCGCTCGCGGTGCTTACATCCGGGCCAGCAGCACGGACGGCGCTTACCCTCCTCCAGTTCCTCCTGCGTCCGCCGGATCCGCCGTTCGCGCGTCTTCTGCTGCTTGGCGTCTTCGACCCAGCAGATGAACTCATTGCGCGCCAGCGGCGTGATGTCGTTCCATGCGGCAAGCGCGGTGTCGTTGGCGAGCAACGCCTTACGCAGATCGGCCGGCAGCTTGTGCACGACGCCGCCGGAAACTCGCGTATCACTCATGGGCGCACGCACCGTACGCGACCCGGATCGACGACAGCGGCGTCACTTCTTGTCCCGCGGCAGTCGGCAGCCGGTATACCCGGAGACCACGAGGTTGCCTCGGTAGCCGATCTTGATGAAGATGCCGCCCGGCCCCGAGAACCACACGTCGTGGTTTCCCGGCTGGTCCTGCATCACCTGCATGTCGGTCGCGCCGATCTTCTGCGCCGACTCCTTCGCTGCCGCAAGGATCTTCGTCCAGTCCGACTCGGAGACGTTCGGACGCACGGCAATTGCGTCCGGTAGAAAATACCCCTGCGCACCGGTCTGCTCGTAGGGTTCGCGATGGCATGTTTCGCTCGAGCCCTCGTGCGGCGTCTGGAAGGCGATCGCGGGGACTATCGTTCTGGCACGGCTGGTGATCTCGTCTACCGCCGATTGCACTTGCGCCTTGGTGTCCTCGAAGGAGGGCAGCGTCTGTAACTCCTCGAGTGCGCTTGCCGATGGGGTGGGCGGATCGGGTTCCGTTGGTTTTTCCACTTGGCATCCTGTTGCTGCTAGGGCGATGACGGTGGCGGCGCAGAGGAATCCGCGGCGGAGGTGTCTTCTCATGTCGGGGTCTTCAGTCTCCGGGGATCGCGTTCGTGGTTCCCAGACCGGCGATCACGGCGGCGATGTTGTATCCGGTCGTGTGTAATCGTCCATTCTCGCCGAGTCTCGGGTAGTCGCTGTGACCGGATGCTCCCTCGAGGTCGAGGGTGCCACCCGGCCCATCGGGCACGGTAGCGGGCCCTGTCGCCAACCGGGTGAAGTTCGGGTTGGTCGCCGGGTCGGGCCCGAAGTCGCCCAGCACCTCGTTCAGATACGACCCGAGGATCGGAATGCCCTGACCGACGGTTCTGGCGTCGTACACCGCTTGAATGGGGTCGTCGGGTGTCTGCATGGCGTAGACGTGGCCCGGCTGCAGTTGCAGTTCCTGCGGGGTCGACGCCTCGATCCCGGGAGATCCGTAGAAGATGGCGTCCGTGACGCCGTGGTCACCAGGTTCCTGGAGGGTCAACCCCGTGGTCAGCGAGCCGTACGAATGTCCGACGGCGGTGAGATGCGCGGGTACGCCTTCGTGGGACGCTTGCAGACCGTCGTAGAAATGGGCCAGATCCTGGCCGCCCGCCTTGGCGAGGGTGTCACGGCTGACGTCCCATCCCCCTTCGAGTGAGCCACCGAGGTCGTCGGCGCCCGGTATCTGGGGAGCGTCGTAGCCGATCCACGCGACGGTCGACACGTTCTCGAGCTCGCGCCCGGGTGTCAGACCGAGCTGCCGTTGAGCTTCCGCCCTGAGATGAGTTGCTTCGTCGGCCATGGCTTCGATCCCGCCGGCCACCGTGGTATTCAGGCCGGGCGTGGTGACGGACACGTGGTCGGCCTTATCCGGATCGCCGACCGCGATCGCGGCGTGGGCGTGCTCGCCGCTCTTGGTGTCGAGCAGCATCAGTCTGCGATCTGGCTTGTCCGCGACGGACCTGTCGACCGCCTGCAGATCGGGCAGAAACCTGGAACCGGCCAACGCGCCGTCGTAGCGGCGTTGCCACTCTTCGTATTCCAGACGGTCGTCGAAGATCGCACCCGGCTTGTTGGGCGGTGGAACGTTGCGGCCTTCCGCCCAGTCGGGATGCTGGTTCCTCAAAACGTCGGCCTGCGCCGCGGCCGCCTGGTTCCGGGCGAGTTCGTCCGCGAGCGTCAACCGGTTGAAGTGATCGCGTTCGGCCGCAGGCATTCCGTCACGGTTGCCGATCGAATGGTCTTGCTGATAGAGCCACGCCTTCTCTTCCGGAGTGAGCCTCTCCCATAGGTCGTGGAATTCCCTCGCGTCTTCGGGCAGCGGCTTGGAAAGCGCTTCCTGGATTTCGGGTCTGCTGTCGGGCGGCGGCTCCGGGACGGCTTCGGCGCCGGTGGCCATCTTGATCGCCTGAGCCAGCTCCTGGTCGGCCAACGCCGCCTCGGCGAGGATGGCGTCGAGCCGGGCCTGCAGCTCTTCGCGCTTCGCCTCGACGGCGAGCAGGTCGAGGATCGAGCCCTGGATCGCCGGACCCGCGACGACTTGATTGGAAGCCGGGTCGACGTCTAGGCCGGCGTCGGCTGCCTCCGATTCCAGTTGGGCGAGATCGGATTTCACCTTGTCGATTGCGTCGGCCGCCTCGTCGGCGGCGTCGGCCACGTCGACCGCCTCCTCGCCGTGGAGCCTCAGCTGGGAGCGGATGTCGCCGTTGGCGTCCTCGGCAGCCTCGGACGCCTCGCCACCCCAGGATTCGAAGGCCGACAGGTCCGCGATGCCGTCAGCGGCCTCAACCGCCGCTTGGCCTCGGCTGCGAGCGGCGCCGGCCACATCTCGGACGTCACCGCTGTCCCACCGATGTATGTCGGCAACCGTTATGGCCACGGGCGCCCGGCGTCAGATCCCGAGATCGACGCTGCCGCCACCGGCGGCATCGATCGCGGCGGCGTTGTGCCCGTCGACCTGCGCGTAGACCCGTGCTCCGTCGCGCAACGCCTCGGCATGTCCCACCATCCGGCCGAACAATGCGCTGGAGTCGGCCTGCCATTTCGTGACGGCCGCGCCCAGGGCCGCCGCGGCACCGCTCGGCACCCCCTTCTGCGCGGTCTCGATGCGGCCGTCCGCTGCAGCGTGGACCGACCGCATCGAATCGGCATGTGCGTCAACCGTCGAGGCTGACGCCATCAAATCCTCCGGAACAACCCGGACCGCTTTCGGCACGATCCCTCCTACGCCGACCACGGATACCAATCAGTCCACGATACGGTGCCGCGGACGTCGGTCCTCACCGATATCCGCGCCGGCGAATGCCCGGTCGGCGAAGTCGAAAGCGTCAGAAATCGCCGCTCTGGGTACCAGAACCGCGATACTTACCGCACCGCGCTCGTCCGACCAGGAGACGGTTATGTCGACAGAGACCAAACACGAACCCGAGACCATGGCACACGCGAGCGTGGCCGCGATGTTCTTCGACCGCGTTCGCAAATCCGCCGAACGGGAAGCCTTCCGCAAGCTCGACGGCGAGCGGTGGATCTCGATCAGCTGGAAGGACGCTGCCGAACAGGTGGAGGCAGTGGCCGCGGGACTGTTGGCGCTCGGCATCCAGCCCGAGGAACGCATCGGGATCGCGTCGAGCACGAGATACGAATGGATCCTCGCGGATCTGGCCATCATGTGCGCCGGAGCGGCGACGACGACCGTCTACCCCACGACCAACGCCACCGACACCGCCTTCATCCTGAGCGATTCGGAGTCTCGAATCGTCTTCGCCGAGGACGAGGCGCAGCTGGAGAAGTTGCGGGAGAAGCGCGACGACCTGCCGAAGCTGGAAAAGGTTGTCGTGCTCGACGGAGACGGCGACGGCGAGCTCATCATGTCGCTCGCCGACCTGGCCGAGCTCGGAAAGACATACCTTTCCGACCATCCCTCGTGCGTTGAGTCGACGGCGAAAGCCATCACGCCCGACCAACTCGCGACGCTGATCTACACCTCTGGCACGACTGGTAAACCCAAAGGGGTGCGACTATCGCATGCCGCATGGGTGTACGAAGGGACCACGGTCGCCGGCTTCGACATCCTGCACGAGGACGACCTGCAGTTGTTGTGGCTGCCGCTGGCCCATGCATTCGGCAAGGTGCTGATCTCGGCGCAACTGGCGTGCGGCTTCGCCAGTGCGATCGACGGCCGCGTGGACAAGATCGTCGCAAACCTCGCCGAGGTGAAGCCGACGTTCATGGGGGCCGCGCCACGCATCTTCGAGAAGGCCCACGCACGTGTCGTCACATCGCAGGAGGGCGTGAAGGAGAAGTTGTCGGCTGCCGCCTTCGCCGTCGGGCGTCAGGTCGATCAGTACCGGCTCGCCGGCAAGTCGGTCCCGCTCCCGCTGAAGGCCGCGCACAGCGTGTTCGACCGCCTCGTCTTCAGCAAGGTGCGAGCGGTCTTCGGCGGACGCATCAAATTCTTCATCTCCGGCTCAGCGCCGCTGAACCGGGACATCGCCGAATGGTTCCACGCCGCAGGGCTGCTGATACTCGAAGGCTACGGCTTGACCGAGACCGCGGCCGGGGCGTTCATCAACCGGCCCGACAACTACAAGCTGGGCACCGTGGGCCGGGTTTTCGACGGCACGTCGGTGCGTATCGCCGACGACGGCGAGGTGCAGGTCAAGGGGCCATGCGTGATGGACGGCTACCACAACCTGCCCGACAAGACGGCCGAGTCGATGACCGAGGACGGCTGGCTGCGCACCGGCGACCGAGGCCAACTGGACGACGACGGCTTCTTGACCATCACAGGGCGAATCAAGGAGTTGTTCAAGACATCCGGGGGCAAGTACGTGGCGCCGCCCGCGATCGAAGGCCGATTCATGGCGCTCTGCCCGTATGCGAGCCACATCCTGGTCTTCGGCGAATCACGCAAGTTCTGCGTCGCACTGATCACCCTCGACCCCGACGAACTGTCGGGTTGGGCCAAGCAGCACGGCCTCGGCGATCGGAGCTACGAGGATCTGGTGCAGTCGGATGACGTCCGCGACATGATCGGCGGCTATGTCGACGAGCTCAACTCGCAGCTGAACCGGTGGGAAACCATCAAGAAGTGGGAACTGCTCGACCACGAGCTCTCCGTCGAGGGTGGTGAGCTCACCCCGTCGCTGAAGGTCAAGCGCTCGGTCGTCGAGGAGAAGAACCAGGAACTGCTCGACTCCTTCTACTCCTGAACGCGCCTCACCCGTAATCCCCAAGCCACCAACGCCGCTGGCGGGATGTGACAGCGGCAATGCCGTAGCAAGACCCGTCGCAGGGGGTGTCAAATCGGCGATGTCTGCGCTACTGTTTTACACAAAATCATATTGTAAATAGTAGCGGGAGGTTCCGCATGCGGGGCCGACGTCGCCGGCACGGGCCGGCTCACAGGACACTCTCAGACCGGCGCCGCCGGAATGCGCCGCGACGTACGACCGACGGCAGCGTTTGTGCCGCGAGGCATTCTCGCGCAGCAAAACACGCTGTTTCGCGGCGCCTTCCGTCATCTGTAGACCGTCGCGCCACTGCGTTCTGCACCGTCGCTCGTAAGCGAGCCCACCTATGACCGGCTGAGCGCCCGGCTAGCCGGTCCGCACCATCGCCACCGCGATGGGGACAGGAGGAAACCGTGACCGCCGAAGCGCCGCCCGCGGTAGTAGAAGCTCGCCGCCCGTTCCCAGCCCGCGTCGGCCTGAAGGGCACGCTCGTCTACAGGCTGGTGACGACCACCGATCACAAGCTCATCGGAATCATGTATGTCGTCACCTGTTTCGGCTTCTTCTTCGCGGGCGGGCTGATGGCGTTGTTGATCCGCGCCGAGTTGGCGAGCCCGGGTTTGCAATTCCTTTCCAACGAGCAGTACAACCAGCTGTTCACCATGCACGGCACGATCATGCTGCTGTTTTACGCCACCCCGATCGTGTTCGGCTTCGCCAACCTGGTGCTGCCGCTTCAGATCGGCGCACCCGATGTCGCCTTCCCCCGGCTGAATGCGTTGTCTTACTGGCTGTTTCTGTTCGGCGGTCTGATCGTATTGTCGGGATTCATCACGCCGACCGGAGCGGCGGATTTCGGTTGGACCGCCTACACGCCGCTCTCGGATGCGATCCACTCCCCGGGAGCCGGCGGTGATCTGTGGATCTTGGGCCTGGCCGTGGGCGGATTGGGCACGATACTGGGCGCGGTCAACATGGTCACCACAGTGGTGTGCATGCGCGCGCCGGGCATGACGATGTTCCGGATGCCGATCTTCACGTGGAACATCCTCATCACCTCCATCCTGGTGTTGATGGTGTTCCCGCTGCTGACCTCCGCGTTGATGGGGTTGGCGGCCGACCGGCACCTGGGCGCTCACGTCTACGACGCCGCGAACGGCGGCGCGATCCTGTGGCAGCACCTGTTCTGGTTCTTCGGCCACCCGGAGGTCTATGTGGTGGCCTTGCCGTTCTTCGGCATCGTCACCGAGATCGTTCCCGTCTTCTCCCGCAAGCCCATGTTCGGCTACAACAACATGGTCTTCGCGACGATGGGCATCGCCGCATTGTCGATGGCGGTCTGGGCTCACCACATGTTCGCGACGGGCGCGGTCCTGCTGCCGTTCTTCTCGTTCATGAGCTACATGATCGCGGTGCCGACCGGCATCAAGTTCTTCAACTGGATCGGCACAATGTGGAAGGGTCAGTTGACCTTTGAGACGCCGATGCTGTTTTCGGTCGGGTTCATGGTGACCTTCCTGCTCGGTGGCCTGTCCGGGGTGATGCTGGCCAGCCCACCGATCGACTTCCACGTCACCGACACCTACTTCTTGGTCGCCCATTTCCACTACGTGCTGTTCGGCACCATCGTGTTCGCCACCTTCGCAGGAATCTACTTCTGGTTCCCGAAGATGACCGGCCGACTGCTCGACGAACGACTGGGCAAGCTGCACTTCTGGCTGACGCTGATCGGCTTCCACACCACGTTCCTCGTGCAGCACTGGCTGGGCAATGAGGGTATGCCGCGCCGTTACGCCGACTACCTGCCGTCCGACGGCTTCACCACGCTCAACGTCGTATCGTCCATCGGGTCGTTCATCTTGGGTGTATCGATGATCGTGTTCACGTGGAACGTGGTGAGAAGCTGGCGATTCGGCGAGCCGGTGACCGTCGATGACCCCTGGGGTTTCGGCAACTCGCTGGAGTGGGCCACCAGTTGCCCGCCGCCACGGCACAACTTCACGGAAATCCCGCGCATCCGCTCGGAGCGGCCGGCGTTCGAACTGCATTACCCCTGGATGGTCGACCGTATGCGCGCCGAATCCCACATCGGGCGTCATCGCGAAGCCGACGCGGTCCCTCACCGATCCCCGGGGCGAGGCCCCTAGTATTTACAAGTAATACTTGTGTAAACTAGGTGGCATGACCTACGTGATCGGCAAGAATTGTGTGGACGTCATGGATCGGGCGTGCGTCGATGAGTGCCCGGTGGATTGCATTTACGAGGGCGGCAGGGCGCTGTACATCCATCCGGACGAGTGCGTGGATTGCGGTGCCTGCGAACCGGTATGCCCAGTCGAGGCGATCTACTACGAAGACGACCTGCCCGCCGACGAACACGGACACCTCGCCGACAACGCCGCGTTCTTCTTCGACACGTTGCCCGGACGCGACGCCCCGTTGGGCTCGCCGGGAGGGGCGGCCAAGCTGGGGCCGGTGCCCGCTGACGCCCCGTTGGTGGCCGCAATGGAGCGGCAGGACCAGCCGTGAGCGGCCGTCGCGAGGACGTCTTCGAGTTGCTTAGAAGCGCAGATGCCGCGTTGAGCATCGCCGAGATCGCCGAGCGGTTGGACGTTCACCCCAATACCGCGCGGTTTCACCTCGACTCGCTGGTCCAGTCCGGTCGGGTGCACGCCGTGGAGGCCGGCCGCACAGGACCGGGTCGGCCGCCGTTGATGTTTCGCGCCGTTGTGGGCATGGACCCGGGTGGCCCGCGTGACTACCGAACGCTGGCCGCCGTCCTTGCCGATGCGCTCGCGCGCCAAGCCCAGCCCGAGCGTCGTGCCGTCGCGGCCGGTCGCGCCTGGGCCGATCACGTCGCCGAGCCTGGGAGAGCGCGCAGCCGCCGGCAGGCCGTCGATCGGCTCAGTGATCTGCTTGCCGAGTTGGGGTTCGCGCCCGAAAAGCGGTCGACTACAACGGGTCCCGGTGAGATCGGGTTGCGCAACTGCCCGTTCCTGGAGGTGGCGGGCAGCCGCCGCGATGTGGTCTGCCCGGTCCATCTCGGGCTCATGCAAGGCGCGCTGGAGGTTTGGGACGCTCCGATCACCGTCGATGCGCTGACGCCGTTCGCCGAACCGGACCTGTGCGTGGCGCATTTGGCCTCGACGACATCGGCCTCGTGATGAGCACACGGTGACGGGTCGAGGAAGAGGAAACACCATGAAATCCATTCCCTTGCAGGTACTTGCCGACGAACAACTCGGCCGGGCACGTCGGTACGGAGGGCATGCGGCCTATACGGTTCACGGCGGACCGGACCGCGGACTCCGCCAGACGGTGGTCGCGCTGACCAAAGGCCTCCGGTTGCGACAGGAAGCCGATCCGGCCGAGGCGACCCTTCAGGTGCTACGGGGCCGTGTGCGGCTGAGCACCGTCGATGACCGCTGGGATGGTGTCGTCGGTGACCAGCTCACCTTGCCTACTCGCCGGCACTGCCTGGACGCGCTGCAGGACTCGGTCATCTTGCTCACCGTCCATACCGATGCGCCGCATATCCCAGGTACGGCGTTCGACAGATCCAAGCAACCGGCATGACCGCGCGCCTGGACCACACATCGCGGGCGTGCGAGTTATCCGAGGTCGACCTCGACACCATCGCCTGGGGATTCCTCGGATCGGAGTTCACCGGCCTGACTTACGCCGACTGGCCGATCGAACGCAGAGTAGATGCTTTTCTCGAGCACCGCGGCATGACCGACATCCTCAACGACGGCGACGCCGACGTCGCCGTCGTGCAGCATGTGCTCACCAACATCGGGGCGGCGCTGCGCGACGGTACATTGCCCACGGCCACTTGGGAGACCTCACGCCGGAACCGCGCGGTAGCGGCACGCGGCGCGTCCGGCCAGGCGATGCGGAGTGTCCGATATGGGTGATAAACCGCTTGCGCGCGATCTCGCCACCCGTGCGGACGTCGAAGCGTTGTTGGTCCGCTTCTACACCGAAGCGTTCCGCGACGAGCTGCTCGCCGAGCCGTTCGCCGAGCTGGCTTCGCAGGGACTGCACGAGCACCTTCCTGTCATGTGTGACTTCTGGGAGACCGTGCTCTTTCGAGCCGGGCTGTATCGGCGCAACACGCTGAACGCGCACCGGCATGTCCATGAGCAGACAACCTTGGACGCAACGCATTTCGCGCGCTGGCTTCATCTGTGGACATCGACCATCGATCAGATGTACCGCGGCCCGGTCGCCGACCATGCCAAAGTCCAAGCGGCCCGGATTGCCACGGCCATGCACCGTCGCCTGATCGGCGTCCACGCTCCGCAGCTCGCCGCGCTGGGCGTCACGACACCGCAGCGAGTGTGAACCGCCTGCACGAGTGAAGGTTTCTTGTCCGCCGAGGGCCGGTAGCCGCGCGGTGCCTGCGCGTGATTTGGCGCTCTACTTCGGTGATGACCTTGTCTCCGGCAGTCGGCGACCGGTGTAGCCGGTGACTACCAGGTTTCCCTTGTAGGACACCTTCAACGAGAGTCCCGCAGGACCGGTGAACCACACATCGTGTTTGCGCGGTTGGTCTTTCATCGTTTGAACGTCGGTCGCGCCGATAGTGTCAGCCGCTTTCTTTGCCGAGGCAAGCACGTCGTCCCAGTCCTGTTCAGACAAAGAAAACGTTCTCTGCGATCTGGCTCGAGAGGTACGTCGAGACGCCGTCAGATGCGTCATAGGTCTCGGAGCAGTTACCGGACTTAACCTCCTCAACGTCGATCGCGCTGTGGACAACGCGACCCTGTCAGAAAGTTTGAGCCAGTGGACTTGTCAGACCTCGAATGTATGTTCGGGTTATGTCGGGGACGGCGTTGCAGGCGGCGATATCGGCGCTGCGTGCGGCGTATGAGGAGGTCGCCGCCTGCGATGTGGATCTGTTGACCCGGCACGAGTTGGTGGCTGCTCTTGATGAGTGGGAGACGTTGTCGTGTCAGCTCCCGACGATGAATCACCGCTTGCTGGCTCGCCTGCAGTGTGAGACGACGCCCAATGAGATGGGTGCCCACACCTGGAAAGAAGTGCTGCGGGTGCGCTACCGGATCTCGACGAGCGAGGCCAACCGGCGGTTGACCGAGGCCGAGGTGCTGGCCCCGCGCCAGGCGGTGACCGGGCCGTCGCTGCCACCGGCCCTGCCCGCCACCGCCGCTGCCCAATCTCAGGGTTTGATCAACGCCGAACATGTCGAGGTCATCCGCAAATCGATCACCAAACTGCCCAGCTGGGTCGATGCGGCCACCCGCGAGCAGTTCGAACTCGACCTGGTCCGTACCGCGGTCAAGGTCGGGCCCAAAGAACTCACCGACACCGCCGACCTCACACTGTTTCTGCTCGACCAAGACGGACCCGAGCCCACCGACATCGACCGCGCCCGCAAACGCGGCCTCAGGAAGTCCAAACAAGGCCCCGACGGGATGGTGGAACTGCGCGCCACGCTGACCCCCGAAGCGTGGGCGGTGTGGGAAGCGATCTTGGCCAAATACGCCGCCCCGGGCATGTGCAACCCCGACGACCCCCAACCGTGCACCTCGGGCACCCCGACCCAAACCCAAATCGACAACGACCACCGCACCCTGGCCCAGCGCCAACACGACGCACTGCTCGCCGTCGGGCGCATCGCATTGATGAGCGGACAGC
>NZ_LZJE01000033.1:0-12476 GCF_001666865.1 Mycobacterium sp. E136 | reverse complement strand
GCAGGTCCAGCGAGATCACCGCGCGGAATTCGCCGCGGAGCGGGTCGAGTCCGCCGACGACGCTGGTGCCGCCGCCGAACGGCACGACCGCGATGCGGTACTCGCTGCAGAAACGCAGGATCGCGCCGATCTCGTCCTCGCTGCCCGGCAGCACCACCGCATCCGGTGCGTCCTGTTCGCCGGGGTCGCGGCGGCGCAGCAGGTCGAGGGTGGACTTTCCGCCGGCCCGCAGCAGCCGGCCCTGGTCGTCGGTGCGGCAGTGGTCCGGCCCGACGATGCAGGCCAGCGCGTCGCGGTCCGCGTCGGACAGCGCCGACGGCCGCAACCGCACCTGCTCTGCTTGGATCTCTTCGCCGGCCGACGCCTCGACCCCGAGCGCCTGTTCGAGCAGCGTCCGGATGCCGTCGGACAGCGGTTTCGCCTCGGCCGGATCGCCCCAGGCGTTCCACTTCATCGGGGGTAGGAGGGCGGTCTGCTGAGCATCGGGACGCGTCATGCGTTACAGTATTACACATGTCGTCAATCCGTAACTCTGAGTCGTCCGTCGAGGACCGAGTCCTCGAGGCCGCGGCGGCGTGCGTGCTGGCCGTCGGCGTCAAACGGGTGACGCTGACCGAGATCGCGCGGCGAGCACGGATGAGCCGACCGACGATCTACCGCCGGTGGTCGGACACCAACGGTGTGCTCGCGGCGCTGATGACGTCCCGTATCGCCGGCGTGCTCGATGCGATCCCGGACGCCGGGGTCGACCGCGCGGCGTTGGTCGAGCGCGTGGTCGCGGTGGCCGAACACCTGCGCAACGACGAGGTCGTCATGTCGGTGCTGCATGACGCGCCCGAGTTCGCGATGGTCTACATCGCCGACCGGTTGGGCACGAGCCAGATGATCCTCGTCGACGCGCTCGCCCACGCGATCACATCCGCTCAGGACGACGGCAGCGTGCGGGCCGGCGATCCGCAGCAGATGGGCGCCATGTGCCTGCTCATCACGCAGTCGACGATCCAGTCGGCGCAGATGGTCGAGAAGTTTCTGGACCGCGACGCGCTCAACGCCGAACTGGCGCGGGCCCTCAACGGATACCTGGCGCCGTGACCGGCTCGACGGCACTGAACGCAGCGCGCCGCGCCACCGAACTCGCGGCGCTGGCCGAGGGCGAGCAGGTCGACGTCATCGTCATCGGCGGCGGCATCACCGGCACCGGCATCGCGCTGGACGCCGCGACCCGCGGCCTGCGCGTCGTGCTCGTCGAGAAGCACGATCTGGCGTTCGGCACCAGCCGGTGGAGCTCCAAGCTCGTGCACGGCGGGCTACGGTATCTGGCCACGGGCAACGTCGGCATCGCCCGGCGCAGCGCCGTCGAACGCGGAATCCTGATGACCCGCAACGCACCTCATCTGGCCAAGGCCATGCCGCAGCTGGTCCCGCTGCTCCCGTCGATGAACTCCGCGTCGCGGGCACTGGTGCGTTTCGGCTTCGCCGCCGGGGACGGGCTGCGCAAGCTCGCGGGCACACCGGCGTCGGTGCTGCCCCGCTCGCGGCGTATCGACGCGCGGCAGGCCATCGAGTTGGCGCCCACCGTGCGGCGCGACGGTCTCGACGGTGCATTCCTGGCCTATGACGGGCAGTTGATCGACGACGCCCGCCTGGTCACCGCGGTGGCGCGGACGGCCGCCCAGCACGGCGCCCGGGTGCTCACGCGGGTCGCGGCGTCCCAGGCCACCGGGACCTCGGTGCGGCTGACCGATCAGCTGACGGGCGAGTCCTTCGATGTCAGCGCGCGCGCGGTGATCAACGCCTCCGGAGTGTGGGCGGGGGAAGTGGATCCGTCGATCAAGCTGCGGCCCAGCCGCGGAACGCATCTGGTGTTCGACGCGGCTGCGTTCGGCAATCCGGTTGCGGCGTTGACCATTCCGATTCCCGGTGAGATCAATCGTTTCGTGTTCGCGATGCCCGAACAGCTGGGCCGGGTCTACCTCGGCCTGACCGATGAGGACGCACCCGGCGCGATCCCCGACGTGCCGGAACCCACGGACGACGAGGTCACGTTCCTTCTGGACACGGTGAACACCGCGCTGGACGTCGCTCTGGGCCCGTCGGATGTCATCGGCGCCTACGCGGGTCTGCGCCCGCTGATCGACACCGGCGCGGGCCGCACGGCCGACGTATCCCGCGAACACGCGGTGGTCGAATCGCCCTCGGGTGTCATCAGCGTCATCGGCGGCAAGCTGACCGAATACCGCTTCATGGCCGAGGACGTGCTCGACCGCGCGATCGAATTGCGCGGGTTGACCGCGACGCACTGCCGCACCCGCAACCTGCCGCTGGTGGGCGCGCCGTCGAATCCCGTTGCCACGCTGCGGCATCCGACGGAGATGCCCGGTTCACTGGTGGCCCGATTCGGCGCCGAGGCGCCGAACGTGATCGCCGCCGCCGGTTGTGAGCGGCCGACCGAACCGGTCGCCGACGGAATCGACGTCATCCGTGCGGAGTTCGAGTACGCCGTCAGCCACGAGGGCGCGTTGACCGTCGACGACATCGTGGACCGTCGCACCCGCATCGGGCTGGTGAAGGCCGACCGCGAGCGGGTGGTGGCGACGGCCGAGGAATTCACGGTTTCGGTGCGCTAACTATCGCTGAGCGACTGGAAGCGCACCGAAATCACAATTACAGCGGGATGTTCTTGTGCCGACCGCGGCGTGCCGGCGCCTCCGCCAGCGCCTGGGTCAGCTTGCTGCGGGTGTGCGCGGGGTCGATCTTCTCGTCGACGACGCCGATCTCGATCGCGGAATCGACTCCGCCCGCGATCTTCTCGTGCTCGACGGCGAGCTCCTCGTGCAGCGCCTCGCGCTCGGCGGGATCCTCGACGGCGGCCAGCTTCTTCTTATGCAGGATGCCGACCGCGGCCTTGGCGCCCATGACCGCCACCTCGGCGTCCGGCCACGCGTAGACCTTCGTCGCGCCCAGCGAGCGAGAGTTCATCGCGATGTAGGCGCCGCCGTAGATCTTGCGGGTCACCAGCGTGACGCGCGGAACCGAGCACTCACCGAACGCGTGCAGCAGCTTGGCCCCGCGGCGGACGACGCCGCCCCACTCCTGGTCCACGCCGGGCAGGTAGCCGGGGACGTCGACGACGTTGATGATGGGAATGCCGAACGCGTCGCACAGGCGCACGAATCGCGCTGCCTTCTCGGCGCTTTCGGAGTTCAGGCAGCCGCCGAGGCGCAGCGGGTTGTTCGCGATCACGCCGACCGAGCGGCCCGACAGCCGGCCAAGGCCGATGACGATCGACGGCGCCCACTTGGCCTGGAACTCCTCGAACGGCACACCCTCATCAAGCAGCGCCTCGACCAGCGGGTGCACGTCGTAGGCGCGCCGCGCCGACGCCGGAAGCAGCGCGTGCAGGTCGGTGTCGCCCGCCTCGGCCTTGGCCCGGTCGAAATGGCCCTGCTGGCAGAACAATCCGACCAGCCGGCGGCCGCGCTCGTAGGCGTCGAGCTCGTCGTCGGCGACAATGTGGCAGACGCCGGACTTCTTGTGGTGGGTGTCGGGACCGCCGAGCGACGCCATGTCGACGTCCTCGCCGGTGACGCTGCGCACCACGTCGGGCCCCGTCACGAAGACCCGGCTCTCGGGCGCCATCACGATCACGTCGGTGAGGGCGGGCCCGTAGGCCGCACCGCCGGCGGCGAAGCCGACGACCACCGAGATCTGGGGGACGTAACCCGACGCGCGGATCATCGCCTCGAAGACCAGGCCGACCGCGTGCAGCGCCTTGACGCCCTCGGCGAGCCGGGCGCCACCCGAGTGCCAGATGCCCACGATCGGACTCTGCTCCTCGATGGCCTGGTCGTATGCATTGACGATATGGGCACACCCCTCGACGCCCATGGCGCCACCCATGACGGTGCCGTCGGTGCAGAACGCGATGGTGCGCACTCCGTTGACGGTTCCGGCGGCGGCGAGGACGCCCGAACGGTCACGCTCGTGCAACAACTCGACACTGCCGTCGTCGAAGAACGTGCTCAAACGCAGCAGCGGATCTCGAGGGTCGAGCGATTCACCGACTGTCTCGGGCGCCATGGTCGTCATTCAATTCCTCCTGTAGCGCTGGATTCCGGGGAGTGTCAGTACTTCCCGAAAGCGAGCGCAACGTTGTGCCCACCGAATCCGAACGAATTGTTGATCGCGTACTGGTAGTTACCCGACCGCGGTTCACCGGCGACCACGTCCAGATCGATCTCCGGATCGAGGTTGCGCAGGTTCAGCGTCGGCGGAATGATGCCCTCGCGCAACGCCATAACGGTCAGGATGGACTCCACGGCACCGACCGCGCCGACCGAGTGGCCGAGCGCCGCCTTCGGTGCGTAGACCGCCGGCTTGTGGCCGCCCATCGCATTGTTGATCGCCTTACCCTCGGCCACGTCGCCCACGCTGGTGCCGGTGGCGTGCGCGTTGACGTGGTCGATGTCTGTGGGCTGCAGCCCGGCGAGCTGGATCGCACGCGTCATCGCGTGACCGGCCTGCTCGCCGTTCGGATCCGGCGCCACGATGTGGTAGCCGTCCGAGGTGATGCTGGCCCCCATGATCCGAGCCAGGATGGTGGCGCCGCGGGCCTTAGCGTGCTCCTCGGTCTCGATGACCATCAGCGCACCGCCCTCGCCGAACACGAACCCGTTACGGTCCTTGTCGAACGGCCGGCAAGCGCCGGCCGGGTCATCGTTGGTGGTGGACAACACGATTCGCATCTGGGCGAACCCGGCGATCGGGACCGCCTCGATCTTCGTCTCGACCCCACCGCAGATCGCGATGTCGGCCTCGCCGAGCACGATGTTGCGCCAGGCGTGCGCGATGCCCTCCGAACCCGATGCGCAAGCCGACACCGGAGTGACCACCCCGGCGCGGGCCTGGCGTTCCAATCCCACCGCGGCGGCGGCGGCATTGGGCATGTACATCTGAACGGCCAGCGGCGAAACCGCTTTCAGGCCCTTGGAGCGCATGTTGTCGTAGCTGAACACCAGCTCCTCGGTGGAGCCCATGCCGGTGCCGATCGACACCATCAGCCGCTTGGGATCCACCTCGGGGGTGCCGGCGTTCTCCCAGACCCGCCGGCCCAGCACGGTCGACATCTTCTGCAGATACGACAGCCGACGCAGTTCCACCCGCGTCAACTCATGGTCGAAATCCTCGAGGAGATGACCGCCGATGCGAACCGGCAGGTCATACTCCTCGACGAACGGGTCCTCGAGCTTGCGGATGCCGCTCTGGCCGTCCAGCAGCTTTTTGAAGGTGTCGTCCGCGCTGGTGGCCAGGGCGGTCGTCATGGCAATGCCCGTGACGACGACGTTGGGGAAACCGGCCCCCGTCGATAACCCTGCCATTACTGCTGAGGAGTTCCTTCCGCTCAGTAACGCCCGAAGGCCAGGGCGACATTGTGTCCGCCGAAGCCGAACGAGTTGTTGATGGCGTACTCGTAGTCGCCATAACGAGGCTCGCCTGCAACAACATCGAGATCGATCTCAGGATCGGGCGTCTCGTAGTTCAGTGTCGGCGGGATGACGCCGTCGCGCAGCGAGAGCACGGTCAGGACCGACTCCAGCGCACCGACCGCTCCGATGGAGTGGCCGAGCGCCGACTTCGGCGCGTAGACCGCAGCGTGCTCGACCCCGGCCGACCGGATCGCGTTGGCCTCGGCGACGTCACCGATCGACGTGGCCGTGGCGTGGGCGTTGACGTGCTGAATGTCCTTGGGCTCGAGGCCCGCGGTCTCCATGGCACGCTTCATCGCCTGGCCGGCCCGAAGACCATCGGACGCGGGAGCAACCATGTGGAAGGCGTCGGACGTGATGCCCGCACCCATCAGCCGGGCCAACGGCTTGGCACCGCGGGCCTTGGCATGTTCCTCGGTCTCGATGATCATGAGCGCGCCGGCCTCGCCGAAGACGAAACCGTCACGGTTCTTGTCGAACGGCCGCGAGGCGCCCTCGGGGTCCTCGTTCTTCGTCGACATCGCGCGCATCATCGAGAACGCCGCGATCGGCAGCGCTTCGATTCCGCCCTCGACGCCGCCGACGACCGCGATGTCGGCGTCACCCATCACGATCTGGCGCCAGCCGTGGGCGATGGCCTCCGAACCCGACGAACACGCCGAGACCGGGGTGATGACCCCGGCCCTGGCGCCCAGCTGCAGACCGATCACCGCGGCCGCACCGTTCGGCATGATCATCTGCACGGCGAGCGGCGACACCTTGCGGGGGCCGCCCTCGTTCATCGCGTCGTAGGTCTCGACGATTTTCTCGCCGCCACCCAGACCGGTGCCGACGACCACGGCGAAGCGATCCGGATCGACCTCGGGCGCGCCCGCGGTCTCCCAGAGCTGGCCACTGAGGTACTTGGCCATGCGCTGGACATACGACATCCGTCGCATGTCCAGTCGCGTCATGTGGTCATCGATCGCGTCGACGAGGTGACCACCGATGCGGACCGGAAGGTCCCACTTGGTGACGAACTCATCCTCGAGGACGCGGATGCCGCTTTCGCCGGCCAGCAGGCCCTTCCACGTGCTCTCGATGTCCGCCGCGACCGACGTGGTCGCCGTGACGGCGGTCACGACGACGTTCGGGAAACCGCCGTTAGCAGTGGAAGGTCTACTCATGCCCGATCGGCTTCGATCTGCGCGCGGATGGCCGCGGCCGCTTCGGGGTTCTCTTCCTCGAGCTTCTGGATGTAGGTGACGACGTCACCGACGGTGCGCAGACCGGCGAGGTCCTCGTCGGGGATCTTCACGCCGTACTTGTCCTCGGTCTGAACGGCGATCTCGACCATTGACAGCGAGTCGATGTCCAGGTCGTCGACGAAGCTCTTCTCCGGGGTGACCTCGGACGGCTCGATACCGGTGACCTCTTCGATGATCTCGGCGAGACCGGCGATGATTTCATCCTGACTGGCGGGCACGGTAGCTCCTTCTATTAGGGGTGTTACTTGATGGGAAATGACGATCTTTATGTGGTTGTGTCTGGCTCAGGTCCGCTATGAGAGCTCGGCGAGCCCGTCCAGGTCAGCGGGGGACTTGACGGCATGCGTCGGAACCCCCCGAAGTTCTCTTTTCGCGATCCCGGCGAGCGTCCCGGCGGGCGGGAACTCGACGATCGCGGTCACATTGAGCTTGCGCATGGTCTCGGTGCACAGATCCCAGCGCACCGGGCGCGTCATCTGCGCCACCAGCTTGCTCATGGCGTCGGAGGCCGAATCCACTCGCTGGCCGTCCGCGTTCGACAGTAGCGTCGTGTTCGGGTCGGCGCTCGTTACACCGTCGGCCGCGGCGGCGTAACCGTCGAGGGCCGAGGCCATGTAGTGCGTGTGGAAGGCACCCGCGGTGGCCAGCTTGCGCACCCGCGCCTTCTCCGGCGGATCCTCGACCAGCTTGTCCAGGGCCGCGACCGCACCGGCGGCGACGATCTGGCCTGCCGCGTTGCGGTTGGCCGGGATCAGGTCGAGCGCCTCGAGGCGGGCCAGCACGTCGGCTTCCTCCCCGCCGAGCACGGCGGCCATACCGGTCGGCTCGACCGCGCAGGCCTTGGCCATCTCGGCGCCGCGGGTGGCGGCGAGCTTGACCGCGTCGTCGGCGGAGATGACGCCGGCGATCGCGTACGCCGCGATCTCACCGACGGAGTGACCCGCGACCACGGTCTGCTTATCGGCGATCAGCCCGAGCCGGGTCAGCTCCTCATGAGCGAGCAGCGTGGCCGCGACGACCAGCGGCTGGGTCACAGCGGTGTCGGTGATCTCCTCGGCCGAGGCGGTGGTGCCCAGTTGCGCCAGGTCCAGCCCGCTGATCTCGGACCAACCGGCGAGGCGCTCGGCGGCGCCGGGCAGCTCCAGCCATGCGGCGAGCATGCCAGGTGTCTGAGAGCCCTGTCCGGGCGCGAGAAGTGCAAGCACTCTTTAAGAGAACACTGTGAAGACGGTTTTGCGCGGTGTAAGAGATTATGAACCTCGTCTTATGTTTTTGTGGAGACCCCACAAAATCGCCTGTGATGCGACTTTACCGAAATCTGTCCGCGATCTAAGCCCCTTCGGGCGTAGGGGCGAGCTGTGCTGGTCGCAGCCCCGGACGGGCCGCATTGATCATGTTCGCTGTGTTCGTCTGGTATGGCTGGCGCCCCAGGCGCCCGACGGTGACGGCCACCCGCAGCACGTAGGCATCGCGCGGAAGTGTCGGATCGCGCCCGGTGAAGTCGGCGATTCGCCGTAGGCGGTATCGGACGGTATTTGGATGAACGAACAATTTGCGTGCGCAGGCCTCGATCGCGCCGCCGGAGTCGAGATAGGCGTCGAGCGTCTCGGTCAGCGCCGGGCCCGCGTCGGCAAGCGGCCGCATCACCTCGGTCTCCAGCGCCGCGATCGCCGACACATCGCCCAGCAGTGCGCGTTCGGGGAGCAACTCGCGCGCCGACACCGGGCGCGGCGCGTTCGACCACCCCGCGACGGCGTTCATGCCCGCGATGGCCTCGGTCGCGCTGCGGTGGGCGCTCGCCAGCGTGGTGGCGGTCGGGCCGATCACGACGGGTCCGTCGGCGAACACCGTCATCAGGTCGGTCAGGAACCGGTCGGTCGGGGAGAGCGCACCGGAGACGATCGCGACCAGCCAGGTGCCGTGCACGTCCGACAGTGCGGCCCGCCCGTTGCGCCGCACCACATCGTGGACGTCGTCGGCGGCCAGGTCGATCCGATCGGGCTGGGGGAGTCCCACGATGACGGTCGCGGGCGCGGTGGCGTCCCAGTTCAGCGCGGCGGCCTGCGACTGCAGTTCCGGCCCGATGTCGCCGCGCACCACCGCGTCGACGACGTTGGCCTCCATTCGGGTGTCCCACGCGCCGCGCGCCTCGGCCTGGTCGGCGTAGGCAGTGGCCGCGGCGAACGCCAGGTCGCGGCTATAGCGCAGGATGCCGGCGGTCAGCGCGGTCAGCTGCTTCTCATCGCGGGCCAGCAGCGGCACCACTTCCTCGAAGTACTCCATCGTGGTGCGCACCATCTCCACCGACTGGCGCAGCGCGATGCGGCGGCGCAGGTCCTGAGGCACCACCTCGAAGGCCTGCGCGGTGTAGCTGACGTTGCTCTGCGGGTCGCGCATCCACTCGACGAAGTTGTTGACGGCGGTCTGTACGACCAGCTGCACGCTGGAGCGCTGGGAGGCCTCCAGATCGGCGAAGAACGGCAGCCGCTGCTCCAGGACGCGCACCGCTTCGGTGGCCAGCCGGCCCGAATACTGCTGCAACCGGCGCAGCACGGAGTCCGGCACGGTCTCGAGAACCTCGACCGTCGACTTCGGCGGCACGAACCGGTTGTCAGGCACCTATAAAGGTTACGCCATCGTTATGGAGGAAACCTCCAAGACGCGTGCGCGTCCCTTCCGCCGGAGTACTACGCCACGCCCGGATCCGAGGTCTGCTCCGGCGCCGCCAGCACGTCGTCGATCTCGTACTTCGCCGCGGCCTGCACCGCGACGGACTGATCGATGTTGCCGTCGCGGGCAAGCCCCTCGAGCACCGCCACCGCGATCGACTCGCCGTCGGTGTTGTAGTACCGGCGCGCGGCGGGGCGGGTGTCGGAGAAGCCGAACCCGTCGGTGCCCAACGTGATGTAAGTGCCGGGCACCCACGCGCGGATCTGCTCGGGCACCGCGCGCATCCAGTCCGACACCGCGATGACCGGGCCTTCGGCGTCGGCGAGCGCCTTTGTGACAAACGGGGTGCCCGCCGGCTGATCCGGATGGCGCAGCCGCTGCTTCTCGATCTCGACGCCGTCACGGTTGAGTTCGCCCCAACTCGTCACCGACCACACGTCCGCGGCGACATCCCAGTCCTCGGCCAGCAGCTCGGCGGCCTTCAGAGCCGACGGCATCGCCACCCCCGACACCAGGATCTGCGCGGCGTTGGAGCGCTTCTGGGGTGCGGGCCGGTAGCGGTAGATCCCGCGCAGCAGGCCCTCGACGTCGAGGCCCTCGGGCTCCGGCGGCTGAACGTAGGGCTCGTTGTAGATCGTCATGTAGAAGTAGACGTTCTCGGGGTTATCGCCGTACATGCGGCTCAGGCCGCTCTCGATGATGTAGGCGATCTCGTAGGCGAACGCCGGGTCGTATGCGACGACGGCGGGGTTGCTCGCCGCGAGCAGCAGCGAGTGCCCGTCGGCGTGCTGCAGGCCCTCACCCACCAGCGTGGTGCGCCCCGCCGTGGCGCCGAGCAGGAAGCCGCGCGCCATCTGGTCGGCGGCCGCCCAGAGGTTGTCGCCGGTGCGCTGGAACCCGAACATCGAATAGAAGATGTAGACGGGGATCATCGGCTCGTTGTGGGTCGAGTAGGACGTGCCCGCCGCAATGAAGCTGCCCGACGAGCCGGCCTCGTTGATCCCCTCATGCAGGATCTGGCCGACCTCGGATTCCTTGTACGCCAACATCAATTCGGCGTCGACCGACGTGTAGAGCTGACCGTTGCGGTTGTAGATCTTGAGGTTCGGGAACCACGAGTCCATGCCGAACGTGCGCGCCTCGTCCGGGATGATCGGCACGATGCGCCAGCCGATCTCCTTGTCGCGCAACAGCTCTTTGAATGTCCGGACGGTGGCCATCGTGGTGGCCACCTCCTGCTTGCCCGAACCCTTCTTCAACGCCTTGTAGGTGTCGCGGCCGGGCAGCGTGAGCGTCTTGGTCTTGGTGCGACGCTCGGGCAGGAACCCGCCGAGCGCGCGCCTGCGGTCGAGCATGTAGCGGATCTCGGGCGCCTCCGGGCCGGGGTGATAGTACGGCGGGAGGTAGGGGTTCTCCTCGAGTTGCGCGTCGCTGATCGGGATGCGCTGCGCGTCGCGGAAGTACTTGAGGTCTTCCAGCGCAAGCTTTTTCATCTGGTGGGTGGCGTTGCGGCCCTGGAAGTGCGCGCCCAGCGAGTAGCCCTTGATGGTCTTGGCGAGGATGACCGTCGGCTGCCCCTTGTGCTCGGTGGCGGCACGGTAGGCGGCGTAGACCTTGCGGTAATCGTGCCCGCCGCGCTTGAGGTTCCAGATCTCGGAGTCAGACATCTTCTCGACCAGCGCCTTGGTGCGCGGATCGCGGCCGAAGAAGTGGTCGCGTACGTAGGCGCCGTCGTTGGCCTTGTACGTCTGGTAGTCGCCGTCGGGAGTGCTGTTCATCAGGTTGACCAGCGCGCCGTCACGGTCAGCGTGCAACAGCGCATCCCACTCGCGGCCCCACACCACCTTGATGACGTTCCAGCCCGCCCCACGGAAGAACGATTCGAGTTCCTGGATGATCTTGCCGTTGCCGCGCACCGGTCCGTCGAGGCGCTGCAGATTGCAGTTGACCACGAAGGTCAGGTTGTCCAGCCCTTCCAGCGCGGCGACGTGGGCCAGGCCGCGGCTTTCCGGCTCGTCCATCTCCCCGTCACCGAGGAACGCCCACACGTGCTGATCGGAGGTGTCCTTGATGCCCCGGTCGTGCAGGTAGTGGTTGAACCTGGCCTGGTAAATGGCGTTCATCGGGCCCAACCCCATGGAGACCGTGGGGAACTCCCAGAAGTCGGGCATCAGCCGCGGGTGCGGGTACGACGGCAGACCACCGCCGGGGTGGCTGTGTTCCTGGCGGAAGCCGTCCAGTTGGTCGGCGCTCAGGCGGCCCTCCAGATACGCGCGGGCGTATATGCCCGGTGACGCGTGACCCTGGATGAACACCTGGTCGCCACCGCCGGGGTGCGACTTGCCGCGGAAGAAGTGGTTGAAGCCCACCTCATAGAGGGCCGCCGACGAGGCGTACGTCGAAATGTGGCCGCCCACACCGACTCCCGGACGTTGCGCGCGGTGCACCATGATCGCGGCGTTCCACCGGATCCACGTGCGGTAGCGGCGTTCGACGTCCTCGTCGCCGGGGAACCAGGGTTCCAGCTCGGTGGGAATCGTGTTCACGTAGTCCGTCGACGTCAGCGACGGGATGGCCACGCGCTGTTCGCCTGCGCGCTCGAGCATGCGCAACAGCAGATAGCGTGCCCGAGCGGGGCCGGCTTGTTCGAGCAGCTGGTCGAACGATTCCAGCCATTCGCCGGTTTCTTCGGGGTCGATGTCGGGCAGGTACGACGCGACGCCCTCGCGGATCACCCTTACCCGGTCGTGTTCAGCTGCGGTGGTGGAGTTTTGGGCCAGGTCCTGGCGCGCGAACTCGGTGGTCAACTTCCGCTCCTTGGTAGGCGGTTTGAGGTGCTCACGCTCCTCGCGCAGATGTTTTCTGCCCTTGAACCGTGAGCGACGGATCCCATCCTTCTCCCATCCTGCCCCACACGCACCAGCGGGGTTGCCGACTGGAATGAACCGGCGATCGACAGAGCGACCCGGTAACGTCTGCAGCCGTGGTGATTGGTGCGCTGGTGCAGAAACCGCTGCGGATCGGTGCACTCGTGGTCGGCCTGTCGGCCGCCGCAGCCATGATCGTCGTCGGC
>NZ_LZJE01000032.1:0-5597 GCF_001666865.1 Mycobacterium sp. E136 | reverse complement strand
GATTGGGGTGCCGACTCGTTCGGTGATGGCCGGGCTCGCCCTGCAGGCGGTGATCGTGGCGCTGCTGGCCGCGCTGGTCGGGGCCGGGCTCTCGTTATTGCTCGGACCACTGTTCCCGATGCAGGTGATCATCCCCACACAGGCCTTCGTCGCGCTGCCGGTGGTCGCGGTGGTGATCGGCCTCATCGCCAGCGCGGCTGGACTGCGCCGCGCGGTATCCGTCGATCCCGCACTGGCTTTCGGAGGACCCTGACCGATGGGCGATCTGTCGATCCAGAACCTTGTCGTCGAGTACACCAGCGGCGGGCACGCCGTGCGCCCGATCGACGGCTTGAATCTCGACGTCGCGGCAGGCTCACTGGTGATCCTGATGGGCCCAAGCGGATGCGGGAAGACCACGCTGTTGTCATGCCTCGGCGGGATTCTGCAACCCACCTCCGGCGCCATAAAATTCGGCGACGTCGAGGTGACCTCGCTCGGCGAAAACGAGCTCGCGAAATACCGCCGCGAGACGGTGGGATTCGTGTTCCAGGCGTTCAATTTGGTCCCCAGCCTCACCGCCGTCGAGAACGTGATGGTGCCGCTGCGCGCAAACGGCATGTCGCGCCGGGCCTCCCGGAAGCGGGCCGAACAGCTGCTGGGGCGGGTAGGTCTGCAGGACCGTCTCGACCACCGGCCAGGTGACCTCAGCGGCGGGCAGCAGCAGCGCGTGGCGGTGGCCCGGGCGATCGCACTCGATCCACCGCTGATTCTGGCCGACGAGCCCACGGCGCATCTGGATTTCATCCAGGTCGAAGAGGTGCTGAAGCTGATTCGCGAGCTTGCCTCGGGCACCAGGATGGTCGTCGTCGCGACACACGACAGCCGGATCCTGCCGCTGGCGGATCGGGTGGTCGAGATGGTGCCCAACTTCGCCTCCGCCGACCGTCCGCCGGAGACGGTGGAGTTGGAGGCCGGTCAGGTGCTCTTCGAACAGGGCACGATGGGTGACCTGATCTACACCGTGGACGACGGCGAGATCGAGATCGTGCGCGAACTGCCCGGCGGAGGCGAGGAATTGCTGAAATCCGCCGGCAAGGGCGACTACTTCGGGGAGATCGGGCCGCTGTTCCACCTGCCCCGGTCGGCCACCGCTCGCGCCCGCACCGATGCGACCGTCGTGGGCCACACCGTGCAGGCGTTCCGAGAACGCCTGGGGATGGCGGGAATTCGCGACCTGATCGAGCACCGCCCGCTGAGCGGCGAATCAGACGGAGGCCCGCTGAGCGGCGAATCAGACGAATCTACGCAGGAATGAGGCTCAGCAGAACGTCGGGACCGATCGGCTCGATCCCGTCGAAGCGCCATCGCTGCGCGTGGGCGATGCTCAACACACCCACGTCGTCCACCGCGGTGATCGGACCGCCGAGCAGGATGGGCGCGACGTAGGCGAGGATCCGGTCGATCACACCGGCGCGCAGGAAAGCCCCCGCCAGCGTCGGGCCGCCCTCGAGCAGCACATCGGTCCGATCCGACAGGGCCTTGATCACCTCGTGGGGGTCATGAGTGCGGATCACCATCGTGCGCGAGTCGTCGTTGAGAACCCGTGCCTCCTGCGATATCTCACGCTCACCGACGACGACGCGCAACGGCTGACGCTCGGCCAGCGTGCCGTCGGGGAGGCGGGCCGTCAGCGCGGGATCGTCGACGAACACGGTCCCGGTGCCCACCACGATCGCGTCGGCAACCGCGCGCCTGCGATGCACGTCCGCGCGGGCGGCCTCGCTGGTGATCCACTGGCTGCTGCCGTCGGCGGCCGCGCTGCGGCCGTCCACGCTCGTCGCGAATTTCCATGTCACATGCGGAGATCCGGTGCGCTGTTTGTGCAGCCACTCGCGCAGTGGGCCGCCGGCCACCGCGTCGGCGAGCACTCCGGCGGTCACGGCGACTCCGGACTCGGCGAGGCGCGCGGCACCTCCCGCGGCGATGGGGTTCGGGTCGGCGACCGCGTAGGCGACCGCCGAAACACCCGCGGCGACAAGCGCGTCCACGCACGGCGGCGTCCTGCCGTGATGGTTGCACGGTTCGAGCGTGACGACGGCGGTGCCGCCCGCGGCACGCTCGCCCGCCCTGCGCATCGCGAGCACCTCGGCGTGCGGACCTCCGGGGGGTTCGGTCGCGCCCACGCCGGCCACCTCGCCGTCGCGGTCCAGGATCACCGCTCCGACTGGTGGATTGGGGTAGGTCGTGCCCTTGACCTTCTCGGCCTGTTGCATCGCCAGCCGCATCGCGGCTTCGAGGTTCATACCCGCAGATGCTTGGACGCCGCGGCGGCCTGCCTGCGCAACGACTCCACCGCCGCGGCCGGATCCTCCGCGCTGTAGACGGCCGATCCCGCGACGAAGCAGTCCACGCCCGCCTCGGCCGCCTGCTCGATGGTGTCGGCGTTGATGCCGCCGTCGATCTCGACCACGATAGTCAACTCGCCCGCGTCCACGAGTCGCCGGGCGGTGCCGACCTTGACCAGCACCTCCGGAATGAACTTCTGGCCGCCGAAGCCCGGCTCAACCGACATGATCAGCAGCGTGTCGAACTCCGGCAGGATCTCCAGGTACGGCTCCAGCGGGGTGCCGGGCTTGACCGAGAGGCCTGCCTTGGCCCCCGCCGCCCGGATGTCGCGGGCGACACCGATCGGGTTGTCGGTGGCCTCGGCGTGAAAGGTCACGTTGTACGCGCCCGCCTCGGCATACGGCGGCGCCCACCGGTCGGGGTTCTCGATCATCAGGTGGCAGTCCATCGGGATGTCGGTCACCTTCAGCAGCGACTCGACAACCGGCTGACCGATCGTCAGGTTCGGGACGAAGTGGTTGTCCATCACGTCGACGTGCAGCCAGTCCGCACCCCGCACCGCCTCGGCCTCCTCGGCGAGTCTGGCGAAGTCGGCAGCCAGGATCGACGGCGCGATCAGGGGTCCAGCCATGGGCCTACCCTACTTTGAGCGCGGCGGCGAACATCGCATCGGTGCCGTGGCGATGGGGCCACAATTGAACGTGCGGTCCGTCGCCGAGACCGTCGACGGGCGCGAAGAGCGGCCGGGTGTCCACGGCCGTCACGGGGTTCCGGCGCAGCGCGTCCGAGACCACGCCGACCGTCTCGGCGAGATGCGGCGAACAGGTGGCGTAGAGCACCACGCCGCCCGGCCGCGTCAGCCGGATCGCCGAGGCGAGGAGTTCGCGTTGCAGTTTGGCCAGCGGCGGCACATCGTTCGGCTTGCGTCGCCAGCGCGCCTCCGGCCTGCGCCGCAGCGCTCCGAGGCCGGTGCACGGCGCGTCCACCAGGACGCGGTCGAAACCCGGCTCGATGCCCGGGTCGCGGCCGTCGACGCGCAGCACGTCGACCGGCAGGCCACGGGTGTTCTGCTCGACGAGGTCGGCGCGCGCGGGTGCGGGTTCGACCGCGGTGACCCGGGCGCCGTCCGGCGCGAGTGCGGCCAGCAGCGCGGTCTTCCCGCCGGGGCCGGAACACAGGTCCAGCCATCGTCCTCCGTCGGCGCCGTCGACCTCGGCCAGGGTCAGTGCCCGCGCGACGAGTTGGCTGCCCTCGTCCTGCACCACCGCGGCGCCGTCGCGCACGGCCTGCAGCCGGCCCGGGTCGCCTCCGGTGAGGTACACCGCGTACGGCGAATACCGGCCGACGCTGCCGTCGACCTGCGCCGCCAACTCCGCGGCGGTCAACGCCCCGGGACGGGCGGCGAGGTGGACCGCGGGCCGGGCGTCGTCGCTGGCGAGCAGCGCATCGAGCTGACCGGCGTCGGCGCCGAGCGCATCGGCGAAGGCCTGAGCGATCCACCGCGGGTGTGCGTGCACGAACGCCGCATGCCCGACCGGATCGGAAGCCGCGTCCGGTGCCAGTTCCGCGATCCAGGCCTGTTCGTCGCGGGACGCGATCGTGCGCAGCACACCGTTGACGAAACCCGCACGGGCCGTGTCGAATTCGATGCCGGCCTGCTCGACGGTGGTGGACACCGCGGCATGTTGTTCGACACGCGTACGCAGCAGTTGGTAGGCGCCGAGCCGCAGTAGGTCGAGCAGGACGGGATCGATCTTGTCGGTCGGACGGCCCGCGGCGGCGGCGATGACCGCATCCAGCAGGCCCCTGGTCCGGCAGGCGCCGTAGGCGAGTTCGGTGGCGAAGGCCGCGTCGCGGCCGCTGATGCCGCGATCGCGCAGGATCGGCGGCAGCGCGAGATTGGCGTAGGCGTCCTTCTCCGAGACCGCGCGCAGCACGTCGAACGCGGCGCGGCGCGCCGGGTCAAGCGGCTTGCGTCGTTGCGGTCGACGGTTGCGCGGCCGGGTCATTCGGCTCGCACCGTGTCGTCGAGCCGGGCGCCGCGGGCCCAGTCGGCAGCGTTCATCGGCTTCTTGCCGGGTGGCTGGATGAGACCGAGACGCACGGGGGCCGATGCGGTACCGATGCGCACCCTGTCGCGGGCGGCGCGGATCGCGCCGGGCTGCAGGGGTTCTGCCTCTTCCTCGACGGTGACTGGGCCGAGTTTGACCCTCAGGTCGCCGATCATCGTCCAGGCGCCGGGATTCGGTGTGACCGCCCGGATCCGTCGCTCGACGACGTGCGCGGGTAGATCCCATCGCACCCTGGCCTCGTCGACGGTGATCTTCGGGGCGATGGTCACCCCCTCCGAGGGTTGCGGCACCGCTGTCAGGGTGCCGTCGGCGATGCCGTCGAGCGTGTGGCTCAACAGCTCGGCGCCCGAGATCGACAGTCGCTCAAGCAGATCACCTGCGGTGTCGGTCGGCCGGATGGTCTCGGTGACGACGCCGTAGACGGGACCGGAGTCGAGGGCGGGTTCGATGAGGAACGTCGTCGCACCGGTCACGGTGTCGCCCGCGGCGATCGCGGCCTGCACCGGGGCCGCCCCACGCCAGGCGGGCAACACGGAGAAATGCAGGTTCACCCAGCCGCGCTCGGGCACCGCGAGGAGTGGCTCGCGCAGCAGCGCGCCGTAGGCGACCACCGCGCAGCATTCCGGTGCCAGCTCGGTCAGTTCGGCGACGAACTCGTCGGAGTTCGGCTTCGACGGCCGCAGCACCGGGATGTCGTGCTCGAGCGCCAGCCGCGCGACCGGGGACGGTGCCGGCTTACCGCGCCGGCCCGCCGCCGCGTCGGGGCGGGTCAGCACCGCGATGACGTCGTGACGTGGCGATTCGATGAGTCGGCGCAGCGGCGGCAGGGCGGGTTCCGGGGTGCCGGCGAAGACGATGCGCACCGGGTCAGTCTAGAGACGATGCTCGCGCCGCATCGGAGCGCTCAGCGCGGGGTCTGGTAGTACTCGCGCTCGGACACACCGGTCAGCGGGGCGACGAACATCCACGGGATCGTGGTGAGCGACCGGTTCAGGGTCGCGACCGCGTCGTTGTAGTACTGCCGCGCGAATGCCAGCTTGTTCTCGCTGTCCGTCAAGTTCTCCTGCAGGTTCAGGAAGTTGTTCGACGAGTTGAGCTGTGGGTACTGCTGGCCGAGCGCCAACAGCGGCGCCAGCGCGGTGTCGAGTTCCTTCTCGGCCGCGCTGCGCTGCGCCACCGACTTGCCGGTGGTGGCGG
>NZ_LZJE01000031.1:0-19405 GCF_001666865.1 Mycobacterium sp. E136 | reverse complement strand
GTTCACCCGCGATCGGCAACCCACGTCCATTTGCAGCCCGAGGCCTTCGGCCTCGAGTCAGCCTCCATACCGTCTAGCTAATAGAGCGCGTTGGCCAGGTTGCGACGGCCGGCGATGACCTCCGGATCGGCCGGGTCGAACAGGTCGAACAGCTCGATGAGGCGGGTCCGCACCGTGGTGCGGTCGTCGCCGGCGGTCCGCTTGACCAGCCCGATGAGCCGATCGAAGGCCGCGGCGACGTTCTGCTGCAGCACCTCGACGTCGGCGGCGGCGAACGCCAACTCGATGTCGTCGGGGGCCGCGTCGGCGGCGGCGATCGCGTCGGGCGTCTGCGAGGTGGCGCGCTTCAGGAACTCGATCTGGCGGACCGCGCCCTTGGCCTCGGCGTGATTGGGGTTCGCATCGAGGATCGCCTGGTACGCGGTGCGCGCGGCATCGAAGTCGCCTTCGTCCAGATACGAACGCGCCTGGGCGAGTTCGGGATCGACCTCTTCGGCCTCCTCCGCTTCACCGCTGCCGGGCAACTTGCCCGCGACCGCGTTCAGCAGCGAATCGATCCAGCGGCGCAACTGCTCGGGCGGCTGCATGCCCTGGAAGCTCGCCAGGGGTTGGCCGGCGGCCAGCGCCACGACGGTCGGGATCGCCTGAACGCCGAACATCTGCGCGACGCGCGGGACGACGTCGACGTTGACCGTCGCCAGCGACCACTTGCCGCCGTCGGCGGAAGCCAGTTGGCCGAGGGCATCACCCAGCTGGACGCTGGCGTCGCTGCGCGGTGACCAGAGCAGCACCACGACGGGAACCTGGTTCGACCGGACCAGCACCTCGTTTTCGAGGTTGGCCTCGGTGACTTCAACACCACCCGAGGGCGCCGACGCACCGCCGTCACCCGTGGAGGGCCGCTGTTTGAGGGCGGACAGATCAACCGCACCGGCCATGGAGGCCGCGATAGAGGGGCGTGGACGACTCACGCCCATAAGTTTGTCACGTCGTTTCGGGTACCGGCCGCCCCGGTTGCGCGACGGCCGTGACCGCCGGGGCCCCCAACCGGCCGGTGCGATCCGCCCACATGAGGAAGATCACACTCGCCAGTGGCACGATGCTCGCAACGATCCCCAGCAACCAGATGCCCGCCGCCCACCGGAACGCGATCGCCGCCAGAATTCCGAGCACGACGAAGGCAACGAAGACCGCCCCGTGCACCGGCCCGAACACCTTGACGCCGAGCTCGGTGCGCGGCGTGCCGAAGTACTTGAAATACATGCCGATCAGCAGTCCGACCCAGCTCACCGCCTCGAGTAGGGCGACGAAACGGAACCACCCGGCGACGGTGCGCTGGTTCAACAGGCGAATCATGGCCGCCATTGTGCCCGAAAGCCGGGCCGATTACTACGCGGTGTCGTAGGCCTTACGGCGCGCGGAAAATCAGCGCGTCGCCCTGACCGCCCGCCCCGCACAGCGCAGCGACGGCGTAGCCGGAGCCCCGCCGGGACAGCTCGAGTGCGGCGTGCAACGTGATGCGGGCGCCGGACATGCCAATCGGGTGGCCGATGGCGATCGCGCCGCCGTTGACGTTGACCTTCTCGGGATCGACGCCCAACTCCTTGGTCGAGGCCAGCGCGACGGCGGAGAACGCCTCGTTGATCTCGAGGACGTCAAGCTGATCGACGGAGATGCCCTCGCGCGCAACGGCCTTCTTGATGGCGTTCGCCGGCTGCGATTGCAGCGTGGAGTCCGGGCCGGCGACGACGCCGTGGGCACCGATCTCGCAGAGCCAGGAGAGCCCGAGTTCCTGCGCCTTGGCCTTGTTCATCACCACGACGGCGCAGGCACCGTCGGAGATCTGCGACGCCGACCCGGCGGTAATGGTTCCGTCCTTGCGGAACGCCGGCTTCAGGCCGGCCAGCGACTCGACGGTGGTGTTGGCACGGATGCCCTCGTCCTCGGAGAACTCCAGCGGGTCACCCTTGCGCTGCGGAATCTGTACGGGCACCACCTCGTCGGCGTAGACGCCGTCTTTCCATGCGGCAGCGGCCTTTTGGTGCGAGCGCGCGGCGAACTCGTCCTGTTCGGCGCGGGTGAACTGGTCGACGTCGTTGCGCTGCTCGGTGAGCGCGCCCATCGGCTGATCGGTGAACACGTCGTGCAGACCGTCGTAGGCCATGTGGTCCAGCACGGTGACGTCGCCGTACTTGTAACCCGCGCGGCTGTTCATCAGCAGGTGCGGCGCCTGTGTCATGGACTCCTGGCCGCCGGCCACGACGACGTCGAACTCGCCGGCGCGGATCAACTGGTCGGCCAGGGCGATCGCGTCGATTCCCGAGAGGCACATCTTGTTGATGGTCAGCGAGGGGACGTCCCAGCCGATACCCGCTGCGACGGCCGCCTGGCGGGCGGGCATCTGCCCGGCGCCCGCGGTCAGGACCTGGCCCATGATCACGTACTCGACGGCGGAGGCGGGCACGTTGGCCTTCTCGAGGGCCCCCTTGATCGCGATCGCGCCGAGATCGCTGCCCGAGAAATCCTTCAACGAACCCATCAACTTGCCGACGGGCGTGCGTGCTCCAGCAACGATCACCGACGTGGTCATTTACTACCTCCAAAAAGTGGGTATAGCCATGTGTGTTTCATGACACATTCCGCAAACATCTGTCTCAAGGCTACCGTTACGTTATGACCACCGAACACGTAGACGCACGTCCCGCGCTCGCGAGCGCGCTCGTGACGGCGATCGATCACGTGGGGATCGCAGTGCCGGACCTCGACGCCGCGATCAAGTGGTACCACGACCATCTCGGGATGATCGTGCTGCACGAGGAGATCAACGAGGACCAGGGCGTGCGCGAGGCCATGCTCTCGGTGCGTGGCGCCCCGGTCGGCAGCGCCCAGATCCAGTTGATGGCGCCGCTCGACGAGACCTCGACCATCGCCAAGTTCCTCGACAAGCGCGGCCCCGGCCTTCAGCAGCTCGCCTATCGCGTCAGCGACATCGACGCGCTCAGCGAGCGCCTTCGCGCCGACGGCGTGCGGTTGATCTACGACGCGCCGCGCCGGGGCACCGCCAACTCGCGGATCAACTTCATCCATCCCAAGGACGCCGGCGGAGTGCTCGTCGAGCTCGTCGAGCCCGCGGCGGACGCGGAGCACTAGGACCACTTGCGAGTCGGGCCTCGTGTGCCCCGGTGCGCCCAGCACGGCGTGTGCCAGTGTCGACGCTCGTCGAGCGCCCGCTCCCCCTCCTCGGCCGGTAACACCACGAGATGCGCTGTCCCGGGCCGGATTTCATGGTCACATCCCGGGCACCGGTACGTTTTCGTAGCGCGCGCGGCGGCGATCGGGCGCACCTCGTATTCGTAGCCGTCCGGCCCGATCTCGATCCGGCGGGGCGCCGGCAACGGCGGCGGACGCTCGGAACGCCGATGAGGGCGCTTGCGGGGCATCAGAACAGCCGGAACTCGTCGCTGTCCATGCCGCGCATCTTGTCGTAGTCGAGCGTGAGGCAGCGGATGCCGCGGTCGGTGGCCAGCGTGCGCGCCTGCGGCTTGATCTGCTGGGCTGCGAAGACGCCGCTGACCGGGGCCAGCAGGCTGTCGCGGTTGAGCAGCTCGAGGTAGCGGGTGAGCTGTTCCACCCCGTCGATCTCGCCGCGGCGCTTGATCTCGACCGCGACGGACCCGCCGTTCGGGTCGCGGCACAACAGGTCGACCGGGCCGATCGCGGTCATGTACTCGCGGCGGACCAGCGTGTAACCCTCCCCGAGCAGCTCGACGTGCTCGGCCAGCAGCTCCTGAAGGTGGGCCTCCACGCCGTCCTTGACCAGACCGGGATCGACTCCGAGCTCGTGGGTGGAGTCGTGCTCGATGTCCTCGACGGTGATCCGCAACTGCTCTCCGGCCTTGTTTTCGACCACCCACACCGTTTCGGGCCCCGAGGTGTCCTCGGTGAGCCGACACGGCGGGCTCATCCAGTTCAGCGGCTTGTAGGCACGGTCGTCGGCGTGCACGCTCACCGAACCATCCGCCTTGATGAGCAGCAGCCGCCGCGCCGAAGGCAGGTGTGCGGTCAGTCGTCCGACGTAGTCGACGGTGCATTGGGCGATCACGAGACGCACCCGACCACCTTAGGTGGCCGCTCGGCAATTTAGGCTGAGGGGACGATGACCGCCAATAGGAGCGTCGCGCACAGGCTGGGTCGCGTCCTGGAGAAGGTCACGCGCCAGAGTGGACGGCTGACCGACGCCCCGGACTACGGGTCGTGGCTGCTGGGCAAGGAATCCGAGAGCCAGCATCGGCGCCGCATCAGGATCCAGATCATCCTGACGACGATCGTGGTGATCGCCAACCTGATCGGCATCGGTGTCGCCGTCCTCGTTGTGACTGTGACGTTCCCGGTGCCCAGCGTCTTCGACCCCGACGTCCGCTGGATCACCGCGATCGTGGCGCCCGCCTACATCCTTGCCGCACTGGTGGTCGGCGTCATCTGGGCGACCCGCCGGGTGATGAACAACGTGCGCTGGGCCATCGAGGAGCACACACCCACTCTGCGCGATCAGCGCAACACGTTCTACGCGCCGTGGCGGCTCACCCGGGTGCTGCTCGCGCTGTGGGGCGTGGGCACCGCGCTGATCACCCTGCTGTACGGCTTGGTGGACGTGAACTTCATCCCGAAGGTCGCGCTCGGCATCAGCTTTCCCGGCATCGTGGTGTCGGCGAGCTGTTACCTCTTCACCGAGTTCGCGCTTCGGCCCGTCGCCGCCCAGGCGCTCGAGGCCGGCCGCCCGCCGCGCCGCTTCGCCGCAGGGATCATGGGCCGCACGATGTTGGTGTGGGCGTTGGGATCCGGGGTCCCGGTGCTCGGCATCCTGCTCGCGGCGATCATCACCCTGGCGCTGCGCAATGTGACCCCCACCCAGTTCACCGTCGCCGTGATCATCCTCGCGCTGTTCGCGCTGGCGTTCGGTTTCGTGCTGATGTGGATCCTGTCGTGGCTGACCGCGACGCCGCTACGGACCGTGCGCGCCGCGCTCAAACACGTCGAACGCGGCGACATGAACTGCGATCTGGTCGTTTTCGACGGCACCGAACTCGGTGAGCTGCAGCGAGGCTTCAACTCGATGGTGCAGGGGCTCAAGGAACGCGAGCGCCTGCGCGACATCTTCGGACGCCACGTCGGACGCGAGGTCGCCGCCGAGGCGGAAAAACAGCGACCCAAGCTCGGCGGCGAGGAGCGTCACGTCGCGGTGATCTTCGTCGACATCATCGGGTCGACGAAGTTGGTCACGGCCAAACGCGCCACCGAGGTCGTCGACCTGCTCAACCGGTTCTTCGCGGTGGTCGTCGAGGAGGTCGACCGCCACCACGGCTTCGTCAACAAGTTCGAAGGTGACGGTGCGCTCGCGGTGTTCGGCGCCCCGGTGCGGCTGGAGAACCCCGAGGATTCGGCGCTGGCCGCCGCCAGGGCGATCGCGCGGCGCATCCACGAGGAGGTGCCCGAGTTCGACGCCGGCATCGGGGTGGCCGCGGGCGAGGCGGTGGCGGGCAACGTCGGCGCCAGGGAACGCTTCGAGTACACCGTGATCGGCGAGCCCGTCAACGAGGCGGCCCGGCTGTGCGAACTGGCCAAGGAGACACCGGGTCACGTCCTCGCCAGCGCGGACGCGATATCCGGTGCCGGCGAAAGCGAGTGTGCACATTGGCGATTGGGTGACGAGGTGACACTGCGCGGGCACGACGAGCCGACGCGGTTGGCCCTACCCGCCTGACACCCCCGGCGCGGTCACAGCGGCGCGGAGCGCCTCGTCGAGGCTTCCGAACACCCGGGCGACCGTGCCTTCCGTCGGAGTCTCCTCCAGAACCCGGTCGGGATCGACGACGAATCCCTCCTTGCCGGCGGCGACGAGCGACTCGCGCATGCCGGCGAACATGCGACGCGCGGCGTCGTCGATGTCGTCGACCCTCGACAACTCGAGGATGGCGACGTCGAACGCGTCGCGTTCGCGTTCCACCCTGCGCAGCACCTGTTCGGCCCCCGCGAACAGCAGGTCACCGTGCAGCTCGAAGATCCGCACACCCGCGGCGACGTCGTACGCGTTGCGGATCGTGGAGCGCGATTCGCGGGTGTGCGCGAGGAAGTGAAGCCCCAGGTTCGCCGACAGGCTGCGGCACACCTGTACGCCCCGCACGCTGTTGCCCTTGGCGTCCAGCAGCGGTGAGTACACCCCGATGCCGAGCTGTCCCGGCAGCACGGCCGCAATGCCGCCGCCGACACCGCTTTTCGCGGGCATGCCGACGGCGCTCACCCAGTCGCCGGTCGCGTCGTACATGCCGCAGGTGGTCATCACGCTCAGCGTGCGTTGCACGACCGCCGCGGTGGTGACGCGCCGGCCCGCCACCGGTTCGACGCCACCGCGTGCGAGGGTCGCGGCCATCGTTGCCAGATCCGTGCTCGTCACCTTGATCGAGCACTGGCGGAAGTAGACGTCGAGAATCTCGTCGGGGTCACCGTCGAGCACGCCGAAACTCTGCAGCATGCATGCGATCGCGCGGTTCCGGCTGCCGCTCGCTTGCTCCGAGGTGTAGACCCCGTGATCGACGGCGAGTTCGCGGCCCGCGAACGTCGAATAGAACTCGTGGATCTTGGCGAACCGGTCGTCGGCCGTGGCCCCGGGAACGAGGGAGACCGCGGCGATCGCACCGGCGTTGATCATCGCGTTCTTCGGCGTCTTCGTGCTCTCGTCGACGCTTATCTCGTTGAATGCCTCACCAGAGGGTTCGACCCCGATCTTGGCGTCCACGGCGGCCATGCCGATGCACTCGAGCGCGAGCGCGTAGGTGAACGGTTTCGACACCGATTGGATGGTGAATTCGACTGCAGTGTCGCCGGATTCGTAGACATAGCCGTCGGCCATGGACAGCGACAGGCCGAATCCGTTGGGGTCGACGCGGTCGAGTTCCGGGATGTAGTCGGCCAGCTTGCCGTCGTTGTTGTCGGCTTGTTCCGCGCGAATCTGGTCCAGGTACCGCTGCACCAGTTCGGCCATGAGCGAATCCTAGGACGGCACCCAGTTGCCGTGGAAGCCCGCGGGCACGCGGTGGGGCAGCTTGATGCTCGCGACGTCTTCGAGGGTCTGCGCGTCGAGCAGAGCCAACTCGCTGCGGTCGGTGCGACGGTCGTAGACATAGCCCATCAGCACGCCGTCATCCTCGGCGGCGTCGGCCGACGACGGTTCGAAGACGAACTCCCCGAGGACCTTTCCCGTACCGAACGACCGCGACTGGGTGCGGTCGCCGACGAAGTCGTGTTTGAGCAGGACGTCACCGGCCTCACCGTCTGCGATGCTGGGCGCGTAGCCGTAGCGGTGGCGCTTGCCGACGCGGCGTTCGTCGACACGCGGGAACTCCTGCCCACGATCGTCGATGCGCGATTCGCGGACCTTGCCGTCGGCGAGGTCGACCGTCCAGCGATCGAGCGTCGGGGGCCCCTCGTCCGGGCCGAGATGGTTGGTGTCGAACATCTTCGGATGCCTCACGACGTCGAGCACGATGGTGCCGTCGTCGTCGTAGGCGTTCATCGGATGGAACACGTAGCAGGGTTCGACGTCGAACCAGCGCACGTCGGAGTTGCCTCCGTCGCGTGGCATCACTCCGATCCGCGCGGGATACTGCGGATTCCAGGAGTACGGAAACCGGCGATCTTTCGTCTCGCCCCGCGGTTGCCGCGCGCTGATCGGGTCGGGAATGCGCACCCGTCCGATGAGGGACGACAACACGAGCCGCGAGACGAGGCGCAGACCGCGCGGCACCGTCATCTGCACCGCCATGTCGGCGTCGAACGTCACCGGCAGGTCGTAGAACACGACGTGGTTCTCGGTCAGCGAGAAGTCGTGCATCATCGGGCTGCCCGCGACCTCGATGTCGACGGTGCGCCGTGCGCGCCCGTCAGCGCCGATCACGGAGTACTGCACGGTGTTGCCGCGGTACATGCTGTACGAAACGGCGTGCAGCTCACCGGTTTCCGGATCGCGCTTGGGATGCGCCGTATACCCGCCGGTCAGCGTGCCGTCGAAATCACATGCCCCGACGGTGTCCAGCTCGTCGGTGAGTTCGACGGTGGTGACACCGGACTCGATCAGCGCCAGCGTCTTACCCGCATGCCCGATGACATTGGTGTTCGCACCGATGCCCGAGATCGGGAAATGACCTTTCGGCGGCTTCTCCCCCAGCGCCCAGGCGGTCTGCGGACCGCGGACCCACCGGTTCCGATACCACTCCGCCCGGCCGTCGCGGATGCGGATACCGTGCACCATTCCGTCGCCGATGAACCAGTGGTACAGCTCGGGATCGAGTTCTCCGATCGGGTTCGGCCCGTTGCGCAGGTACCGGCCATCGAGGTGATCGGGAAACGTCCCGGCGACCTCGAGGTCGGTCAGCGTGTGCTCTGCCTGGATCGGCGCGAAGGCGCCTTCGAGGTAACGGTTCGTCATCGGAACACCCCTATAACAGCGTTATGATGTGTTCTGTATAACACCGTTATGGCAGCATGGCAAGGGTGAATGGCGGTGGCCCCGGGGAGCAGCTGGTCGAAGCCGGCATCCGCATCCTCGAACGAGACGGTCTGGCCGCGCTCAGCGCACGCAAGCTCGCCGCCGAGACCGGAACCTCCACGATGGCGGTTTACACGCATTTCGGTGGGATGTCGGGGCTGATCGACGCGATCGCCGGGGAATCGTTCGTCCGCTTCACGCGCGCGCTGACCGAGGTGCCCCAGACCGATGATCCCGTCGCCGACTTCTTCGTGATGGGCGGGCGCTACCGCGAATTCGCGCTGCAGAACCCGCAGCGCTACCAGATGATGTTCGGCACCGCGGCCGAGTCGTTGAACCGGTATCACGCCGACCTCACCGTCACCGGCAGTGCGACCGCCCGCAGCGAGTGGGCGATGTCGTTCGAGGCGCTGCTGGACGGCGTGCGCCGGATGATCGAGGCCGGCCGCATCCGCGACGACGGCGAGGCCGCCGTCGCAGGGCGGCTGTGGAGCATCAGCCACGGTGCGGTGCTGCTGGAGATCGCCGGCTTCTTCGGACACCAGGGCCACGGCCTGACGCAGATACTCGGCCCACTGATCGTCGACACGCTGGTCGGCATGGGCGACGATCGGGAACGAACGATGCAGTCACTGAGTACCGCGCTGGCCACGCTGCCCGAACAGTAGGCGTTCCGGCGTGCGCTACCCGCCGGAACTCAGGCGAGCCGTTCGAGTTCGATCGGCAACGAGTCGGCGGGGGTCGGCCCGGTGCCCCACGTGAGCGGGACGCGGTACCCGTCGGGGACGCTCCATCGGAACCGGCGCAACAGCTTGTGCATCACGGTCTTGACCGTCATGTCGGCGAACTGCTGACCGATGCACTTGTGGGCGCCGCCGCCGAACGGCGCGAATGCGTACCGGTTGACGGCCACGCGGTTGTCGGCGTCGCTGAACCGCGAGGGGTCGAACGTGTCGGGGGCGGGCCACCAGTCGGGCAGCCGCATCGACGCGTGCACGCTGATTGCGATCTGACTCTTGCGCGGGATGTAGTGTCCGCAGATCTCGGTGTCGCGGATGGCCTGGCGGAACAGGGTTCCGGCAGGAGCGTACATCCGCAGTACCTCCTTGAACGCCGCGTCCAGCATCGGGTACCGCTCGAGGTCGTCGAGGGTGGGCGCGTCGATCGGGCGATCGACGGCCTCTTCCCGAAGAATGTTCTGCCAGTGTGCGTTTCGGCCCAGCTCGTAGACGAGCATGGCCAGCGCGATCGCCGTGGTGTCGTGAGCGGCCATCAGCAGGAAGATCATGTGGTTGACGATGTCGGCGTCGGTGAAGCGTTGCCCGTCTTCGGATTCGCTGCGGCACAGCATCGAGAACAGATCGGTGCCCTCGCCCCGGCGCCGGTCCGCGATCTGCCCGCCGAAGTAACGCTCGAGGCGCTTACGCGCCCGCAGGCCGCGCGCCCACGTCCCGCCGGGCACGTCCGCGCGAATGATCGCCTGGCCGCCGTGGACGGTGTCGTGGAAGTCGCCGATGAGTTGATCGGATTCCGCGCCGAGTTCGGTTCCGACGAACACCTCGGCGGCCTGTCGCAAGAGCAGTTGCTTGATCGATGGATACATCCGGAAGTGGGTGGCCGGTTGCCATGTCGTCAGGCCGCGGTCGATGCCGTCGGCGGTGCACGCGAGGTAGGTGTTGAGCGCCGTGCGCGTGAACGCCCGCTGCATGATGCGTCGATGATCGCGGTGTTCCTCGAAGTCGAGCAGCATGATGCCGCGGTGGAAGAAGGGACCGATCACCGGTTGCCATCCGCGCGTACTCGACAGCGCCTTGTCGCGATTGACCCACGCGGCCTCGAGCGCTTGGGGTCCCATCAGCGCCACGACGCGGAACCCCACGCCGCCGGCCCACGACACCGGGCCGTACTTCGCGTAGCGGCGCCGCGCGAACTCCAGCGGATCGACGAGCGAGGCGAGGACGTGGCCGAGGTACGGCGCACCGTAGTTGCCCATCACCGGGGCCAGACCCGACCCGGCCGGCGGCTCGGCCAGCGGGCGGTCGGGGCTCGGCCAGCGGTTCGCGATCGACGCACCGATTCCCTGAAGCCGTTGCCGCGCCTCGACCAGTGAGGTCGGCGGCGCGACGGCGTCCACGAGGTTGAACATCGGCCGAGCCCTTCGTCGACTATCTGGTACGTAACCGTGCCAAATTTGCCGAACTGTTGTCAACGGCTTCTCCCTCGACGCGTCGGGGGTGCGACGATCGACCCATGGCCCCGTCGTCGCCGCGCAGCTACGGAGGCGTTTCCGGTGTGGAACGCCGCCAGCAACGCCGGTCACGCCTGCTCGAAGCGGCCCTGGAGGTGATGGGCCGCGACGGGTGGCGCGACATCACCGTCGAGCGGCTGTGCGCCGACGCCGGACTCAACAAGCGGTACTTCTACGAAAGCTTCGTTGATGTCGACGCCTTGGCCGACGCGGTGATCGACGAGATCGCCGCGGCGGTGCGCGAGGCGACCGTGACGGCGGTGGCCGCTGCGCGGTCAGAATCCCTTGCGCAACAGGCGTTTGTGGCTGTGAGCGCCCTCGTGCACAGCTTGGTCGATGACCCGCGTCGGGCGCGGGTGCTGTTGGGTGGCGTGGCGGCGACTCCGGCGATGCGCGTACACCGGGTGGCGGTGATGCGCAGCCTGACCGGTGTTCTGATCGGTCACGCGCGCACCGTCCACGGTGTAGAACTCGAACACGATCCGCTGGCGTTGATCGCGCCCGCGTTCGTCGTCGGCGGCACCGCCGATGCGATCTTGGCCTTTGTCGATGGAAGCGCCCGCATCACGGTGGACGACCTTGTCTCGCAACTGACGACGCTGTGGTTGATCACCGGCGACGGCGCCGCCGGGGTCGCGCGTGCGCGGCTCGCCGAGGAACGCGACTGACCGCGGCGAGGTCGAGTTCCGCCGCAGATCGTCGATAAAAGGGGCGCCTCAGCTGTCGGTGTGCCCCTCTTCCGCCGGCAGAGGCGGCGGCAGGGGCTTCGCGGACGTCGTAGGCGTCGAATCCGCTGGGGGCGGCGACATTCCGGGCCCCGACGGAGATGAGGAAGAGGATGCGCCGTGGAAATCGAGCCACGCTTCGTCACGGATGACCCGCGAGCCCTCCGCGAGGACCAGCGACTTCTTCGACACGGTGTAGGTGAAGCCGTCGTTGTAAACCGTGAATGTATCGCCCGATTTGGTGGCCATTCTGATCAGTTTCGCGCCGTCGCGCAGCCGCACGCCACGGTATTCGTAGCTGCCCTTGGGAGTCTTGCAGATCGCCACCCGCGAGGACGCGGTGCTGCCGTAAACCACGGCCTCGTCGGACGCGGCGCAACGCGCGGTCGAGTCGACGTAGCCGTGGGCATCCGTCGCCGGCGCGGCGAGCGCCGGCGGCACGGCGAACACGGCCGCGGTCGAGCATGCGGCCACAGCGCCAAGGAGGAACAAGGCTCGTTTCGACATCGCTTCCACGACACCACGACATTCGTCGTTGCGCACCTGAGATCGGGAAGCACGCTCGAATCGTTAGCGCGCCGAAACCGGCTCGTTAGCAGGGACTTCGATGGTCCCGCTCAGACGGGCGTGAACCGGACGGGAAGAGAGGACAGGCCCGAGGTGAGGCTGGTCGCCGCCCACGTCTCCGGGCCGGCCTGTTCGATATCGGGCAGCCGAGTGAGCAACTCGCGGATCATCACCGCGCCTTCCGCCCGACCCAGATGGGAACCGACGCAGAAGTGCGGGCCGCCGCCCCCGAAGGCAATGTGCTCGCCGCGCTTACGGTCGATGTCGAACGCTTCGGGATCGTCGTAGACGCGTTCGTCGCGGTTACCGGACCCGTAATACATCACCACGCGCTCGCCCTTGGCGATCGGTTGCCCGGCCAACTCGGTGTCCTGGGTGGCCAGGCGTCGGATGTACACCACCGGCGAGAGCAGCCGCAGCATCTCCTCGATCGCCCCGGGAAGCAGCCCATCGAGATCGGCGGTCAGGCGCCGACGCACGTCGGGATGGTCGAACAACAGCTTCATCCCGCCCGATATCAGGTTGCGTGAGGTGTCGAGGCTGCCGTCGCTGAGGAGGATGAAGTTGCCGATGAATTCCATGTCCGTGATCGCGCGGCCGTCGACCTCCATGTTGGCGTAGGCGCTCAACACGTCATCGGCCGGATTCGCCTTCTTCGCGGCGAACGCCTCGAAGCCCATGCCGGCCATCTCGATGAACGCGGCGTGAAAAGCCTCCTCGCCCACGATGTCTGGGGAGCTGTGCGTGATCATGAACAACTCATGGAGGCGGTGGCCGTGTTCGCGAGGGATGCCGAGCAGGGCGGCCGCCGTGTACCCGGCCATCTGCCCGGCGAGTTCGACGACGTCGCACTCCCCTAGACCGGCCACCTCGTCGACGATTCCGGTCGCAAGTTCCTGCAGGTTTGGGAGCATGTGCTTCACCCGCGCGGGGACCAGTCGTGGGGCGATCACCTTGCGGAAGTGTGCATGCCGCGGTGCGTCCATGGACAGGAAGCCGACCTCGATCTCCGCGTCGACGATGCCGACCGACGGCGAGGACTGGAACAACTCGGGATGGTGCTCGATATAGCGGATGTCGGCGTTGCGCGTCACCGCCCAGAAGAAGCCGCCGTCCGGCGCTGGGTGCTTGTAGACGGGCGCATTGGCCCGAAGCCACCGGTACTGCTCGAAGGGGTGGCCGCTGCTGAACGATTTGGCCGAGTACAGATCGATCGGGATCTCCGGCGCCGGGGCGTCGAGTGTGCCGGTCATTCGCAACCTCCGAGTTCACGTGCCGCCGGGCTGCGTCGCGGACAGCCGCCCGACGGCGGCCAGTCCGAATACTGTCATATTTGAGGTGTTTGACGCTAGGGTGCTTTGCATGTCCGCGCCGACGGCACCGCACCCGCTGCGCGACCGTTGCGCGATCGTCGGCTTCGGCGCCACCGACTACAGCAAGAAGTCCGGCCGCACGGAACTGGCGCTTGCGGCGCAGGCCTGCACGGCCGCGATCGCCGACGCGGGCCTGACACCGGCCGACGTCGACGGCATCGTGCGCTGCGAACAGGACACCGTGCGCCACAACGACCTGGCCGACGTGCTCGGCCTGCCGGCCCTGACCTACTGGGGGTCCACCGGCACCGGCGGATCGGCCCCGGCCGGGATGGTGGCGCAGGCGTGCGCGGCGATCGCCGGCGGGTTGGCCCGGTCGGTGCTGGTGTTCCGATCCCTCAACGGGCGCTCGGGGGCGCGTTTCGGCCGCGGACGACGACAGAGCATGCCGGTCGGGGGAAACGGCTCCTACGACGAGTTCTTCCTGCCCTACGGTCTGATGGCGCCGGGTCAGATGTTCGCCTTGATCGCGCGCCGTCACATGATCGAATTCGGCACCGAGCCAGAGCATCTGGGCGCCATCGCCGTGGCCTGCCGCGAGCATGCGAACGCCAATCCCGCCGCGCAGATGCACGGCAGATTGATGACGTTGGCCGACTATCTGGACTCCCGGCCGGTGACCGATCCTCTGCGCCTCTACGACTACTGCCTGGAAACCGATGGCGCCTGCGCCGTCGTGGTGACTTCGAGTGAACGCGCACGCGACACTGCCGCACCGCCCGTGTCCATCCGCGCGGTGGCCCAGGGCGCCGATGCGTATCAGCAACCGGGGCTGGTGTTTGGCGCACTCATGCGCGAGAGCCTCGTCGAGCAACCGTCGAAGCGAACCGCCGAGACCCTCTACAGCAGAGCCGGTTTGGGGCCACAAGACATCGACGTGGCGCAACTTTACGACTGCTTCACCATCACCGTGCTGCTCCAGTTGGAGGACTACGGCTTTGCCGCCAAGGGCGAGGGCGGACCGTTCGCCGCGAGTGGCGCACTGCACCCCGGCGGCGGCCTGCCCATCAACACGGCGGGCGGCAACCTGTCGGAGGGCTACATCCACGGCCTCAACCATGTGGTGGAAGGGGTTCGACAGATCCGCGGGACGTCGACCAGCCAGGTACCCGGCGCCGAGGTGTGCCTCGTGACGTCCGGCCTACCGACCGCGACCGGCGCCCTGATGCTCACCACCGGAACCTAGGGCTGCCATGACCGACGCGCCCTCCCCCGTTGTGGACGACCCCGACACCGGCGGCTTCTGGCAGGCAGCACAACGCGGCGTGCTCGCGGTCCAGTGGTGTGACACCTGCGATTCACCGGTCCACCTGCCCCGGCCGCAATGTCCTCGCTGCGCGTCGACCGACCTGGGCTGGCGCGAGGTCGACGGCGCGGCGACGCTGTATTCCTGGGCCGTCGTCCATCATCCGGTACATCGCGCGTTCGCGGTTCCGTACACGATCGCGCTGGTCGCGCTCGTGGCGCATCCGACGGTCCGACTGGTCGCGCACCTCGATGGTGCACCGTCGCTGCGCGAGGGGCAGGGCATGCGGTTCGTCACCCGCCCCGATGCGGCGGGCGTACTGGTACCGCAATGGGTACCGATCCCTGACAGCGCGGAAGGAGACTGACGTGACCAAGGTGCTGGGTGGTGTGCGCGTACTGGAGGTGGCGCTCTACGGGTTCGTACCGGCCGCGGCCAGCGCCCTGTCGGACTGGGGCGCCGACGTCGTCAAGGTCGAGCATCCCGAGACCGGCGACCCGATCCGCGGACTGGCCGCGTTCGGGGTCAAGCCGGGCGACGGCGGCGTGACGATGTTGTGGGAGGTGCTCAACCGCGGAAAGCGTTGTGCGGGAATCGACATCGCGCATCCCGACGGATACGAGGCGCTGATGTCCCTCGTCGAGCGGGCCGACGTCTTCCTGACCAACTTCCTGGGGCCGGCCCGGCAGCGGCTGCGTATCGACGCCGAACACGTCCGCGCTCGGAATCCGCGCATCATCTACGCCAGAGGAACCGGTCACGGTGTACGCGGGCCCGACGCCGACCGCGGCGGTTTCGACGGGATCTCTTATTGGGCCAGAGCGGGTCTGGCGACCGCGGCCATGCCCGCGGACTACGACTATCCGATCAACCTGCCGGGCCCGGCGGTCGGCGACATCCAGGCTGGACTGAACCTCGCGGGCGGTATCTGCGCCGCGCTGTACAACCGCGAGCGCACCGGAGAAGGTGCCGTCGTCGATGCGTCGCTGTTGTCGGCGGGCTTGTGGGCCATGCAGTCGAGCATCGCGGGCAGTTACGTCACCGGTCGCGATCAACTGGCCAAGGGTGATCGACGTCGTCCGGGCAATCCCCTGGCCAATGTGTACCGAACCGCCGACGACCGTTTCGTCTTCCTCGCCATGCTCGAAGCCGACCGGTACTGGCCGGGCTTCTGCCAGGCCGTCGGCCGGCCCGAATGGATCGACGATCCGCGGTTCGCGACCGCCTCCTGTCGACGCAAGAACATCGAGCGGTGCGTCGAGCTGCTCGACGAGCTGTTCGCCAAAGAACCGCTGGAGCACTGGAAGTCCGTCCTGGACAAACAAGAAGGGCAGTGGAGCATTGTGCAGTCACCACGTGAGACGCTCAACGACCAGCAGGCCTGGGACAACGGCTTCTTCACGATTGTCGACTATGACAACGGCGCTCGGCTGCCACTGGTGCCGGCACCCGTTCAGTTCGACGAGGCCGCAACGGATCTGCAGCCCGCACCGGGACTCGGCGAGCACACAGACGACCTGTTGCGCGCCTGCGGTTACGACGACGAGACGATCATGAACTTGAAGATCGGCGGCGCGATCACCTGACCGCGCCGGCTTTCGGTCTAACGCGGGAAGTGGAACAAGGTGCGCGCATTGGTCTCGGCGATCATCGCCACCTCATCGTCGGGCACGCGGGCGAGAGCCTCGGCGGCCCGCTTACGGCAATTCGGCCAGTTCGAATCCGAGTGCGGGAAGTCGCTTTCCAACATGATGCGGTCGACTCCGATCTTGTGCCGGCTTTCCACACCGTGGTCGTCGTCGATGAAGCAGGTCCAGAAGTGCTGATTAAATAACTCCGACGGCCGCGCATCGAAGTCGATGTCCTGGTAGTAGCGGTGCCGCTCCCAGGTGAAGTCCGTTCGTTCCAGCATGTAGGGCACCCAGCCGATGCCGCCCTCGGCCAAAGAGAATTTCAGGTTCTCGAACTGCTGGAGCTTGCCGGACAACAGCAGGTCGACCGTCGTCCACCAAGAGTTCGTGGCGAAGACCGCGATCGCCACCGCGAACGGAGCGGCCTTGCTCTTCATCGTCTTCGGGGCGAACGGCGCGCCGGAGAACGAGAAGCCGGGCACATATCCGCCGGCGCCGAAGTGCAGCGACACTGGAAGGTCGGCATCGGAACACACCTGCCACAACGGATCCCAGTGATCGGTGTGGAACGACGGGAGGCCGAATACCGATGTGGTGTCGGGGAAGGAGATGGTTCGCGCGCCCTTCGAAACGAGGCGTTCGACCTCGGCCACCGCCGCGTCGATGTCCCAGAACGGCACCATCCCCAGCGGGATGTATCGGTCCGGGGCGGTGGCGCACCACTCGTCGATGTAGAAGTCGTTCCACGCCTGCATGCACAGCGCCGCGAGGTCCTTGTCCTTACCGCGGAAGAAGGTGCTTCCCGCGAATCCGGGGAACGACGGAAAGCACAGCGCCGCGTGCACACCGTCGACATCCATGTCCTTGACCCGCATCGCGGGGTCGTAGCACCCGGGAATCATGTCCTCGTAGCGCACGGGATCGACACCCCACTCCTCTCGCGGCTTACCCGCGACGGCGTTGAGCCCGATGGTGGGAAATCGTTCGCCGTTGTAATGCCATAACTGGCTTCCGTTGACCTCTTTGATCTGGGGTGCGTCCTCGTGCCACCGCGCGGGTAGCCGGTCGAGCCACACGCGGGGGTGTTCGACGAGATGATCGTCGACGGAGATGATCTGGTGTTGTTCCTGCAGCGGCATCGCGTCCTCCTGATGCCGGCGTCGACGGAAGGGCTCGGCGTCCGTCGTAACGGCGACGGCTCAAATATACCTATATTTGGCCGCGGCATAAGGCTTCCACCAGCGCCGGAGTACGCTGAATGTCCGACTATTCAGACCTAATCCCACCTCGAGGCGGTATCTCCGATGTCGATCGACGACTGCCTGGCCGAAGATCCGCGCCACGAGATGATGGCCCGGATTCGGCGCGGCAAGCTCTCGTTGGGAATAGCTCAGGACATCGTCCGGCGGATAGCGCTCGACCAGCTCTCACCCGGTAGCCCGCTGCCCACCGAACAGGCGATGGCCAGCGAGTTCGGTGTCGGACGGGCGTCGACCCGTGAGGCGCTGCGGGTGCTGGAGCTCCAGGGCATCGTCGAGATTCGTCGCGGCAACGGCGGCGGCCCGGTCGTCGGGCGCCGCGGTCCGCAACGCTTCGGCGAGACGATGACGATGCATCTGCAGCTCGCCCGCGCCACGATGCGCGACGTCAACGAGTCGATGATCTACCTGGAACCGCTCGCCGCGGAACGGGCGGCGCTGCGGGTCCGGGACGGATCGGCCGACCCCGACATCGTCGGGCAGATGGTCGAGGAGAGCCGCCGCGGCATGGCCCGGGTGACCGAGCAGAACCTGTCCAGCTACGACTACGTCGACTCCGGCAGTCGCTTTCATCTATTCGTCCGCGACATCTGTCCGAACCCCGCGCTCGACCTCCTCACCGAATCGGTGAGCCACATCTTTTCGAGCCGCACCGCCCAGGGCGGGGCCAACCTGTTCAGCGACATGACCAGGACGCGGCTGCACTTCGACCACATCCGCATCGCCGATGCCATCGAGGCGGGTGACCCCGACGCGGCGCGTGAGCTGATGCGTGAGCACATGACCGTTGCGTCGCAGGCGATTTTCGACGTCGCTCCCGACTTGGCGGACGACCTGGTCGACTGGCAGTGACAGGGCCGCGGATCGGCTCGCTTCGCAGGTGCGTTACACGTTGCAGAACCCGGCGTCGAGCGGAAGGCACACCCCGGTGATGTAGCGCCCCCGTTCGGAGACCAGCCACGCCACGGCGTCGGCGATGTCTTCGGGTTGAAGGATGTTGACGTCAGGCAGGAGATTGCGGAGGTTCGTCAGCGGCCGCTCGGCGACGGTTGCGATCCAGTTCATGAAAGCGTCGTTGCGCGTCATACCGGAGTCCACACCGGTGGGCAGGATCGCGTTGACGCGGATGTTGTGCGGACCAAGCGAATTCGCGAACACCCGCATCAATCCGAGGATTCCGGCCTTCGCCGCCGTATAGCCGTCGAGACCACCCCATCCGCCGGTGAAGCCTTTGACCGCTGCCGTGGAACTGGTCAGCACCACGGCGCCGGGTCGGCCGGCCTCGACGAGCGCAGGCGTCGTAGCCTTCACGGTGTTCCACACTCCGGCCAGCATGATGTCGACCGCATCCTTGAACGCGCGGGCCTCGTCGACGTCCGACGGGTAAGCACATCCGCCGGCATTGGCGATCACGATGTCCGCACAGTCGACACCCAACTCCTCGATTCCGTCCGAAAAGGCTTGCTGGACTTGGCCGAAGTCACGGACATCGGCGACCTGGAGGCTGGCGCGACGTCCCGCCTTCTCCACCAGGCGGCAGGTGTCCTCGAGCTCGCCGCGCGTACCCATCGGGTAGGGAATGGTCTCGATGTCGGCGCAAATGTCGACGGCGATCACGTCGATACCGTCGGCGGCCAGACGCGCGGCGTGGGCCCTGCCTTGGCCGCGAGCCGCCCCGGTGATGATCGCCACGCGCTGCCCGCCAGCCATCGGCCTCCGCATTGCTGAAATGTACGACTGTTTGAGCCAACGTACGGTGGGCAGCACCCGTCGTCAAGCAATTCGACGCCGACACCGTGGAATCGGACCTGCCG
>NZ_LZJE01000030.1:0-628 GCF_001666865.1 Mycobacterium sp. E136 | reverse complement strand
CGACAACCGGCACGAGGCGTTCGCCTGAGCGTTCGCCTGCTTGACGGGTTGATCCCACGCAGCTGGTGGCTGTTGCGAAATGCCGGTCGCGGTGCTTGGTCTTGACTGTTGGGCACGAAACGATGAGGTATGGCTCGTTCGTATCGTCCTGTGCTGCGTGATCAGGAGTTTTTGTTGCCGCCGAATATGGCGGACTGGTTGCCCGATTCGCATTTGGTGTGGTTTGTGCTCGACGTGGTGGATCGGCTTGATACCTCGGGGTTTCACGCCGCCCGCCGTACTGGTGGGGTCGGGCGGCCCGGTTATGACCCCGACATGCTGGTGGCGTTGTTGATTTATGCCTATGCCTGTGGGGAGCGGTCCTCGCGACGGATCGAGCAGTTGTGCGCAGATCATGTGGCCTATCGGGTGGTGTGTGCTCAGGATCGGCCTGATCACAGCACGATTGCGCGGTTCCGCGCCGCCCACGACCAGGCGTTTACCGACATGTTCAGCCAAGTCCTGCGACTGTGCGCCCAAGCCGGGATGGTGTCGGTCGGGGTGATCTCCATCGATGGCACCAAGATCGCGGCCGACGCGGCGAAGTCGGCCAACCGATCCCAGGACTGGGTGCGCGATCAGGCCCGCC
>NZ_LZJE01000029.1:0-534 GCF_001666865.1 Mycobacterium sp. E136 | reverse complement strand
CTCGCTGAAGCCGCTCCATCCAGAGCAGATCAGCGCCCGCTCACCCAGCTCCACGCACGCATCCGTGATCATGGCGAACACGCTGTCAGCAGACTCGACCAAGTCGACGGGGATGCTGCCGAAGCCGAAATAGATGGGTGGTTTTCCCGCGGCGATCCATGATGCAATCTCCTCGTCGGCGTCGGTCGGCAACTGCATCGTCAGTGTGCCGACAAACGGCCGCTGGCCGTCGAGATCCGCCCACTCCTCCGCCAATCCAGGAAAGCAGGCCTCCTCATAGGCCTGGATTTCCAGCGATCCACGTTCGGTGATCTGTCGCGTGTAGGGCAGTACTGCCTCGGGCAATCCCAGTTCGCGGCGCTGCGCGTTTACTACCTCTTTGGTACCGCGCCAAGTCAGCCGTTCATGCGCCAGCATGGTCGAGCGGCGGAATCGTGGCGGCAGGAATGAGAGGAGCTCGCCGTTGGGTCTTATCGGGAAGTAATGAAGCGTGGCCAACGGAATGTCGTAATACTCCGCGACGTTGCCAGCGAC
>NZ_LZJE01000028.1:0-581 GCF_001666865.1 Mycobacterium sp. E136 | reverse complement strand
CCCCGACCAGATCCAGGTCGGGCCTGCTCCGGATCGCATCGATCGCGATCGACCCGACGCCGCCCGTCCCCCAGACCACGGTTCTCAGCGGTGTTTTCACGATTCCTCCGTTGCTGCGATTGACCCCGTCACCAGTGCGGCGCGCTCGAGATACTCGCGACCGATTCGTCGCCCTGCCGTCTCCCACACATCTGCACAGCGACCGAGTACAGCTCGGTCGTCGGCGCTCCCTCGGCGGGCGCCCGGATGTCGAACCGGAGCGTGAACATCAGCACCGCGACAAGGCCGGGGTATTCACGACGACCGACTCTAACCTAATCTTTGTTCTGGTTACCATTAATAGTGGATGCTATTCTCAGCGCTGGCTTTGTCGCCACACCGGGCTCCCGGAGGAGGATCGATGACCGGAGGTAAGCACCGCGTCGTGGTCTGGTCGACCGGCGGAATCGGCTCCATCGCGATCGATGCGATCCGGAGCAGGCCCGACCTCGAACTGGTCGGGGCGTGGGTGCACTCCGAGGAGAAAGTCGGCAAGGACGCGGGGGTGCTGGCGGGCGGTGATCCGATCGGGCTGGCGGCCA
>NZ_LZJE01000027.1:0-1035 GCF_001666865.1 Mycobacterium sp. E136 | reverse complement strand
CAGATCATAGAAGCCCACCGGGTACATGCCGAACGCCTCGAACAGGTCGGCGACGTCGGCGAGTTCGGCGGCGCTGCCCACCCGGATCGCACCGTGCCGCTCGGCGGTGACGCGTTCGAGCGAGCCGAAACGCTCGGCGTCCGCAGCGCCGCCGAACTCGCCGACGTCGCCGACCTGTTCGAGGCGTTCGGCATGTACCCGGTGGGCTTCTATGATCTGCGTGAGGCGGCGGCGCCGGTTCCGGTGGTGTCCACGGCGTTTCGCCCGATCGATCCGGATGAGTTGGCCCGCAATCCGTTTCGGGTGTTCACGTCGATGCTCGCCACCCCCGACGCCCGCTTCTTTCCCGCCGAGCTACGCGGTCGGGTCGAGCAGTTCGTGGCCCGTCGGCAGCTGTTCGACCCTGCGCTGATCGCCGAGGCCAGGCGCATCGTCGCCGCGGGCGTGGTCGACCGAGCCAGGGGTGAAAGGTTCGTCGCCGCCGCGGTGGCCGCGTTCGCCTTGTCGCGCGCACCCATCGACCGCGGATGGTACGAGGAACTCAGCAGGGTCTCCGCCGTGGCGGCCGACATCGCGGGCGTCACCACCACCCACATCAACCACCTCACACCGCGGGTGCTCGACATCGACGAGTTGTACCGCCGGATGACGAATCGCGGTATCACGATGATCGACGCGATCCAGGGCCCACCGCGCGTCGACGCACCACCGGTGCTGTTGCGGCAGACGTCTTTTCGCGCGCTCGCCGAGCAGCGGCGCTTTCGCGAGCCGGACGGCTCGGTGTCGGAGGGCGTGCTGCGGGTGCGCTTCGGCGAGGTCGAGGCCCGCGGGGTGGCGTTGACGCCCCGAGGCCGCGAACGCTACGACGCCGCGATGGCCGCACCGGATCCGGCCGCCGTCTGGGCTCAGTACTTCCCGGCCACCGACGAAGAGCTGGCCGCATCAGGGCTGGCCTACTACCGCGGCGGCGACGAACCTTTCACCCCTGGCTCGGTCGACCACGCCCGCGGCGACGATGCGCCTGGCCTCGGCGAT